>JAZOQD010000137.1:0-1883 GCA_045655925.1 Acutalibacteraceae bacterium
AAATGGGATATCGTTGAGAAAGACGGCAAGACAATGGATAATATGCGTAAAGAACTTATGCAGGATTTTTCATTTATGCCGTATGCACCCATTATCTTTATTTCGGCAAAAACAGGTCAGAGACTCGATAGACTTTTTGACCTCATAAAGTTTGTTCATTCGCAGAACACAATGAGAATATCAACGGGTATGCTCAATGATGTTTTGGCAGAGGCAACAGCCCGTGTTCAACCTCCCTCGGATAAGGGCAAAAGACTTAAGATTTACTATATGACTCAGGCCTCTGTTAAGCCTCCAACATTTGTTTTCTTCTGCAACCGAGAGGAGCTTTTCCATTTCTCTTATCAAAGATATTTGGAAAACCAGATTCGTTCAACCTTCGGATTAGAGGGAACACCTGTTAAATTTGTTATCCGCGAACGCGGAGATAAAAAAGCTTAAGCTTTTCTAGGAGATACTTTTTATGACTTTTTTGCGATGGCTTCTTTTTGCCGGTATTCTTATTGCCGCCTATCTTGTTGGTAGCGTTAATACCGCTATTATAATTTCAAAATTAGTTGGGCATAAGGATGTCAGAGAAAGCGGAAGCGGTAATGCGGGAATGACCAATGTTATGAGAACAATGGGATTTTTACCCGGAATTATCACTTTTCTGGTTGATGCTTCAAAAGCTGCCGCTATTTGTGCAATAGGAAAATATATTGTTTTCCCGTATTTGAATCAGGAGTTAGGCTTTAACCTTTTATTAAACCCACATTGCGCAGTTTATTATTGCGGAATAGCCTGTATATTGGGAACTGTTTTCCCGATTTTCTTTAACTTTAAAGGTGGTAAAGGTGTAGCTTCTTCTTGTGGCATAATTTTGGTTTGCGAATGGAAGTCGGCAGTTATTGCGTTAACGCTTTTTGTTGTTATCTTAATGATAAAGAAACCCATTTCTTTGGCATCTATTTCCGCTGCGGCGTCATTACCGTTGTTGAATATTATCTTTGCAGGCGCGCCTGATTATACTCCTCAGCAAAAAACCGCTCAATGTCTTTTAATGGGGGTTATGGCGGTCATAGTAATTTCTAAGCATAAGGAAAACATTGTAAGATTATTTAAGGGCGAGGAAAAACCCCTTGTTATAAAGAAAACAAAGGAGTCATAAAGATGGGTAAAATAACTGTTCTTGGAACAGGTGGCTGGGGTATTGCTCTTGCCGTTCATGCCTATAGTTTAGGACATAAGGTATCCATGTGGTCGCCCTTTAAAGCAGAGGTTGACTCGTTAAATCAAGAGCGCGAAAGTAAAAAGCTTTTGCCCAATATAAAAATCGCCGAGGATATTCTTATAACCGATGATTTAGAGGCCGTTTTAGGAGCCGATATAACAATTATTGCAACCCCTTCTTTTGCAGTCAGAGAAACTGCTGCAAGACTTAAAGGTAAAGAGGTTGGCATAGTTGTTAATGTTGCAAAAGGCTTTGAAAAGGAAACGATGCTAAGGCTCTCACAGGTTATAAAGGAAGAACTGCCTGACAAAAAGCTGGTTATTCTTTCGGGTCCTTCTCATGCTGAAGAGGTTGCGAAGAATATACCTACTACTGTTGTTGCCGCATCAGAAAATGCCGATGCTGCGAAGAATGTGCAAGACGCTTTGATTGGAAAGAACTTCCGCATTTATATAAACAGTGATGTTATAGGCGTTGAAATCGGCGGTGCGTTAAAGAATGTTATTGCTGTTGCCGCAGGAATTGAGAACGGACTTAAATCAGGTGATAACACAAGAGCCGCCCTTATAACAAGAGGCCTTACCGAGCTTGCAAGACTTGGAACTGCAATGGGTGCAGACCGCAAAACCTTTATGGGATTATCGGGTTTAGGCGACCTTATTGTTACCTG
>JAZOQD010000138.1:0-11575 GCA_045655925.1 Acutalibacteraceae bacterium
CTGCTGAAGAAGCAGTAGCAGAAGAAGCTGCAGAATAATTAAAACTAATGCCGGTAAGAGAGTTGCTTTTGCCGGCTTTTTAAAAATATTGGAGGAAATAGATATGGCATTTACAGCTAAAGACGTGCAGGCTCTTCGCGAGAAGACCGGTTGCGGAATGATGGATTGCAAAAAGGCTCTTACCGAGTGCGATGGCAACATGGATGCTGCCGTTGACTATTTAAGAGAAAAAGGTCTTGCTTCTCAGGCAAAGAAGGCTTCAAGAGTTGCTGCTGAGGGAACTGTTGTTGCTCTTACCAAGGATGGCGTAGGCGTTGTTGTTGAGGTTAACTCCGAGACTGACTTCGTTGCATCTAACGATGAGTTCAAGGCTTTCGCAAATAAGGTTGCTGAGGTTATCGCAGTAGCTAACCCTGCAGATGTTGATGCTCTTATGGCAGCTAAAGATGAAAACGGCAGAACCGTTGATGAATTAAAGCAGGATATATTCCTTAAATTCCGTGAGAATATGCAGATTCGCCGATTTATCCGTTTGGAAGGCAGCGTTGTAAGTTATGTTCATGCAGGCGGCAAAATCGGCGTTATGGTTAAGTTTGATACCGATGTTGCCGATAAGGACGGTTTCGTTGCTATGGGTAAAAATGTTGCTATGCAGATAGCAGCTATGAACCCCTCTTATCTTGATGAGGCTTCTGTTCCTGCAGAGGTTATCGAGAAAGAAAAATCAATCATGGTTGCTCAGATGAAGGAAGATCCCAAGATGGCAGGCAAACCCGAGCAGGTTTTGGCTAAAATCGTTGAGGGTAAGATGGGCAAGTATTACAAGGAGAATTGCCTTGTTGAGCAGCAGTATGTTATCGATGGTGATTTGACCGTTGGTAAGTATGTTGCATCGGTTGCTAAGGAACTTGGCGGCGAGATTAAGGTTGTTGAGTTTGTTCGTTATGAAAAGGGCGAAGGCATCCAGAAGAAAGAAGAAAACTTTGCAGAAGAAATTGCAAACATGGTAAAATAATTTCTTTAAAGCTTTAAGCCTTGCAGGCTCAAAACCTGCAAGGCTTTTTTTGATTTAATAATAACTTGCTAATTTGCAAAACATATGATACAATAAAACTGAACGCGGAATTTGAAAGGCGTAAGGATTATGAAAGGGGAATGGATATGAAAAAGATACTTGCGTTATTGCTTTCTTTATCAGTAGTTTTTGGTCTTTGCGCTTGTAGCGCTACTGCAGAGGGTGGTAGCAACGGCTCGGTCAATACCGGAAGCGTGGTTTCTTCTATAGTTTCCGAAACAAGCTCTGAGCAAACATCCGAAAGCACTACTACAGAAGTCAGCAGCCAAGAGGATGTAGTTTCAACCATTGCTCCTGAAGTTACTGATAAGGATGAATCGAAGGTTTCTTCATCTAAACCTTCCTCCTCCAAGCCTTCTTCATCTAAGCCTACTTCTTCAAAGACGCAGACTACTTCATCGCAACAGACTGCAACCAAGCCTCAGGTTAACAATGCCGTTCATAAAGCAGTTGCAGAAACCAGTTATTATCAGTTTTCATGCATGGATGTGACCGAGAAAAAGCTTTATTCAAGGCTTAATGATTCGGCTCAGAAGTTTGAGAATTATACCGATGTATCAGACCTTGGATTGACCGTCGCTGAAGCTACATCAGTTATGAAGCGCTTTGTTGCTGACCATCCGCAGTATTTTTGGATAAGCAATCAGATTTCGGTTACCTATTATGTCGGCTCGGATGTTGCTGAGGAATGTATAATGAAATATTCTGACGGAACTGTTACCGATGACCTTAAAGATAAGAAAGCCGACCGCAACGTTATAAAGTCTAAAAAGGCAAAGGTTGAAGCGGCTGCCAAGGAAATAGTTTCGCATATTGATTCAAAGGCTTCTGATTATGAAAAAGAACTGCAAATTCATGACTACCTTGCAGACAATTTAAAATATGATAAGGATGCAGAAAAAACCCCGACTAAAGACGGCACTTTAAAATCTGCCTTTGATATTTACGGCGCGCTTATAGACCATAAGGCTATTTGCGAAGGTTATACAAAATCTTTCCAGTATCTCTGCTACTTGGTTGGCATCAATGCAAATCAGGTTGTCGGCAAGAGCCATATGTGGAATGTTGTTAAAATTGGCGGCGATTGGTATCAGGTTGACTTGACCTGGGATGACCCGATAGTTAACGGCGGAACAATTGATATAGTAACTCATGATTATTTCAATCTTACCACTACTGCTATGAGTAAGGACCACAAGGTTGATTCTGGCAGTTATATTAAAGTTCCCAGTTGCACAGCAACCAAGTATAAATACAAAAAGTAAATTAGAATGACAATGCCCTGCTCAGCAGGGCATTTTTTTGCACAAAATTTTGCTTTACAAGAAGAGTTATAATTGACTTTATATAAATAACATTGTAATATATAATTATAAATATATAGTGCCGAAAAAGGCTCTGATGGGAGTAGTAAAAATGGAACCTGCATTCAAACGAATTCTTTTAAAACTTTCGGGCGAGGTTTTGGCCGGCGAAAAAGGAACAGGAATCGATTTTTCAATGGTTGAAACCGTTTGTCAGCGCATAAAGAAATGTGTTGAATTAGGAGTTGAGGTTGGTATAGTTATCGGCGGTGGCAATTTCTGGAGAGGTCGTTCATCAGGCAGTATGGACCGCACAAGAGCCGATAGTATGGGAATGCTTGCAACTGTTATAAATTGCCTTGCTTTGTGCGATACTTTAGAGCAGATGGGTGTAAAATCGGCTGTTTTAACCGCAGTTGAAATGAACAAGATTGCTGAGCCCTTTACTGCAAGAGGCGCAAAGGAACATTTAAGCAAAGGCGAGGTTGTAATATTTGGCGCAGGAACGGGAAGCCCCTTCTTCTCAACCGATACAGGTGCTGCTTTAAGAGCCGCAGAAATAAATGCTGATGTTATTTTTAAGGCAACCAATGTTGACGGCGTTTACGATAGTGACCCCAAGAAGAACCCCAACGCAGTTAAATATGATACTCTCTCTCATTCAGAGGTTTTGGCAAAAGACCTTCATGTTATGGATGCTGCAGCTGCATCTCTTTGCAGGGACAATAATATAAATATTTTAGTATTCAATCTCAATGACCCCGATAATATAGTTCGCGCAGTTATGGGTGAAAAAATCGGAACATTGGTCAAATAAATTTACCAATTTAGGAGGAAACATATATGCAGACAACTATTAAAACCGCAGAAGAAAAAATGGAAAAAACGTTGGATGTTCTTATCCGCGAATTTGGCTCAATAAGAGCAGGCCGAGCAAACCCATCGGTGCTTGATAAAACATCGGTTGATTATTATGGTTGCCCAACTCCTGTAAATCAGCTTGCAGCAGTTTCGGTTGCAGAAGCAAGAGTTTTACAGATTCAGCCCTATGATGCTTCAACCTTAAAACTGATTGAAAAGGCCATTTTGGTTTCGGATATCGGAATCAACCCGCAGAATGACGGTAGAGTTATCCGTCTTATCTTCCCGCCTCTTACCGAAGAGCGCCGTAAAGAAATCGTTAAGGATGTTAAGAAAATTGCTGAGGACAGCAAGGTTGCAATCCGTTCCATCCGCCGCGATGCTATTGAAAAATTAAAGGGTCTTAAAAAGTCCAACAGTATTACTGAGGATGACCAGGCAAACGGCGAAAAGAAAATTCAGACCGTTACCGATAAATACTGCAAAGAGATTGATGATTTGACCGCAGTAAAGGAAAAAGAAATTTTAGAGATTTAAAATTTAACCCATCGGAGTTTTCTCCGATGGGATTTTGAAACTGGTGGGATATTATGGCGATTTTTGGCAAGAAAACTGCAAATGATGAGCGCATTTTACCCGAGCATATCGGTATTATAATGGACGGTAACGGCCGTTGGGCAAAGAAAAGAATGTTGCCCAGAACTGCAGGCCATGCCGCAGGCTCCGAAAACTTTAAAACGATTGCAAGGTATTGCAATAAGTTAGGAATTAAATATCTTACCGTTTATGCGTTTTCAACTGAGAATTGGAGAAGACCTAAAGAAGAGGTTGATGCTATTATGGACCTGCTTCGAAAATACCTGAAGGATTCTACCAATTTCAAAAGTGAAAATATTAAGCTGCGCTTTATCGGTGAGCTGGATGCTCTGCCCGAGGATATAAAAGAGCTTATAAAGCAGGCTGAATTTGACTCTAAGGATGCAACAGGTCTTGTTGTTAATATGGCAGTAAACTATGGCGGCAGAGCCGAGATACTGCATGCGGTTAAAGAAATTGCCAACGAGGTTAAAAACGGCGAAAAAAATCCTGAGGATTTAACAGAGGATGATATTTCAGCTAAGATTTATACAAGTGAGCAATCAGAACCCGATTTTATAATCAGACCCAGCGGAGAATATAGACTTTCAAACTTCTTAGTCTGGCAATCGGCGTATGCGGAGTTTTGGTATAGCGATGTTTTATGGCCCGATTTTTCAACTAAGGATTTAGATAAAGCGCTAGACGATTTCAATAAAAGAAACCGCAGATTTGGCGGAGTATAGGGGAAGAATATGAAGACAAGAATAATATCGGCGGCGGTTGGAATTGCCGTCTTCTTCGCCGCAGTTTTTGCGGCCGTTAAAATAGACGGAATTATACTTGATATTTTGCTGATGATAGTTGGCGCTATCGGTGTTTATGAAGCCTTGGTGCCTACCGGCTACTTAAAATCAAAATTCATAACCGTTTGCGCCATAATTTATGCGGTTGTTACCCCGTTTGCCTATAGCGGATATATTCCCGTTAACCCCGAGGCCTTTACCGTTCTCTTTGGCTTAGTGGTTTTCGCATCGGCAATGTTTATGCACAGAACTGTTAAACCCACTGAGGCGGCATACGCCTTTGCAATGACCGTGGTTGTAACCTATTGCTTCTGGTCTATGGCGGCGGTATTCAATTATAAAGACGGCCACGGGCTTTTCTACTTATTACTTGTTTTTGTTGCCGCTTGGACCTGCGATACCGGCGCATATTTTTCGGGATATTTCTTCGGCAAGCATAAAATGGCACCCGAAATCAGCCCTAAAAAGACGGTTGAGGGCGCTATCGGCGGCGTTATATTTGCCGCAATTTGTATGTTTGTTTCCTGCATAATCTTCAAAGCAATAACGGGACAGACCGCCAATGCCTTACTGCTCGTTGCAGTTTCGCCGCTTTTGTCGGTTGCAGGAATGATTGGCGATTTAATTGCATCTTATATAAAGAGAGATTGCGGCATTAAGGATTATGGCAAGATAATGCCCGGTCACGGCGGCATTTTAGATAGATTTGATAGCGTTATGACCGTTGTGCCGATTTTGTATCTTATAATTTCCCATTTTAATATCGTTATCTAAACGGAGAAGTTTTTATGAATAAAACCATAGCAATTCTCGGTTCAACCGGTTCTATAGGAACGCAAAGCCTTGATGTTGCAAGAAAGCATGGCTTTAAGGTTGATGCCCTTGCGGCAAACAGCAATATAGGGCTGCTCGAGGAGCAGATAAGAGAGTTTAAGCCGTCGGCGGTAGCGGTTATCAACGAAGCGGCGGCAAAGGAACTTAAAATCAAGGTTGCCGATACTGCCACAGAGGTACTTTCAGGTCAAGAAGCGGTTGAATTTGTTGCAGCTAACAACAATGCCGAGATAGTGCTTAACTCTATAGTCGGAATAGCGGGTTTAAAGCCAACCCTGGCAGCCATTGAAGCAAAAAAAGATATTGCGCTTGCAAACAAGGAAACATTAGTAACTGGCGGCCACCTTGTTAAAAAGGCAGTTGTGAGAAAAGGTGTTAAGCTGTTACCTGTTGACAGTGAGCATTCGGCAATATTCCAATGCCTGCAGGGAGCACCAAAAGGCAGTTTAAAAAAAATTATATTAACCGCAAGCGGCGGCCCGTTCTTTAATAAAACGGCGGAGGAATTGAAAAATGTTACCCCTGCCGATGCTTTAAGGCATCCAAATTGGTCAATGGGCGCGAAAATAACTATTGACTCGGCAAGTCTTATGAATAAAGGCCTTGAGGTTATCGAGGCGGTGCATCTTTTTGATATTTCTCCCGATAATATAGAAGTAGTGGTTCATAGGCAGAGTATTGTGCATTCTGCAGTAGAGCTTACTGACGGCGCAGTTATTGCTCAGTTGGGAACTCCCGATATGCGATTGCCCATACAGTATGCTTTGACTTACCCTGAACGCTATGATTGCCCGTCAGGTAGTCTTAATTTGTTTGAAATCGGCAAGTTAACTTTTGAAAGACCTGATTATGAGACCTTTAAACCCTTGGGCGCGGCAATTTCCGCCATTAAAAGCGGGGGGCTCAAGCCCTGTGCAGTTAATGGTGCAAATGAAGCGGCAGTAGCTTTATTCTTAGAGGGAAAAATCGGCTTCCTTGATATAGGCAAAATCGTTTGCGCGGCTCTGGAGGCTCAAAAGGAAGTTTCTGATTATAGTCTTTCTGATGTGTTCGAGGCTGATAAAGCCGCAAGAGAGTTGGCGCTCAGTTTTATTTAAGGAGTTGTTTTTTTGACAGCATCAATCTTTACTGCCATCGGCGGTTTTTTCTCTACCGTTTGGCCCTATTTGGTTGCAATTTTCTTGTTCCTTTTTATGATAGTAATTCATGAGTTCGGCCATTTTATTGCCGCAAAGGCAATGGGTGTCAGAGTTAATGAGTTTTCGGTTGGATTTGGACCTACTATCTTTAAAAAGCAGGGAAAAGAAACGCTTTATGCTCTGCGCCTTATTCCCTTTGGCGGATACTGCGCTATGGAGGGCGAGGATGAGGAAAGCGGCGATTCAAGAGCCTTTTGCAACAAGCCTGCATGGAGAAGATTTATAATTATTGTTGCAGGTGCGTTTTTCAACCTCGTTTTCGGACTTATTATTGTTATGATGATTTTAGCTCCTGCCGACCGCTTTATTACCACAACCGTTTCGAGCTTCCATGAAAATTCGCTAAGCCAAGAGGTTTTAGAGCCGGGCGATGAGATTATCAGCATAAACGGCAGAAGGGTTTATTCGGCTTATGATTTAAGCTATTGCTTGAGCAATGTTGAGGGTGATACTCTCGAGTTTGTGGTTAAGCGTGGTGGTCAAAAAACAGAGGTTAAGCCTCAGTTTAAAACCGAAACCATTGAAGGAATTAACTATGTTGCCATAGATTTTTATGTTGAGGCTGAGGAAAAAACCTTCGGCACATTTATTTCCCAAAGCTTTACGAGAACCTTTTCTTATGCGAGAATAGTTTGGTTCTCGCTGATTGATTTGATAACAGGTAAATATGGCATCAGCGCCGTTTCGGGCCCCGTTGGTGTTACTGCAGTTATAGGAACTGCCGCAAAAGCGGGATTAACAGAACTGTTGCCTATTATCGCGCTTATAACTGTAAATTTAGGAGTATTTAACCTTTTACCTGTTCCCGCACTAGACGGAGGAAGGGCGTTTTTCCTTATTATTGAGATGATAATAAGAAAGCCTATTCCTAAGAAGTTCGAGGCAATAGTTCATACTGCAGGTCTTGTTATTTTGTTAGGCTTTATAGCAGTAATTACTTTGAAAGATATTATCGGATTTTTCTAAATAGGAGATAAAAAAGTGTTTTATCATCAAACTACTAAAACAGTCAATGTTGGCGGTATAAAAATTGGCGGCGGCAATAAAATTGCCGTTCAGTCAATGCTCAGCACTCCGTCATATGATATAGAAAAATCGGTTGCGCAGGCAATAGCGCTTGAAAAGGCAGGTTGCGATATTATAAGAGCTGCTATTCCCGACAAAAATGCGGTTGCTTTAATTCCAGCATTGAAAGAGGCTGTCAGCACCCCTATTGTTGCCGATATTCATTTTGATTACCGCTTGGCTTTAGAGGCTGCGGCGGCAGGGGTTGATAAAATAAGAATAAACCCCGGCAATATAGGCGATGAGGATAGAGTGCGTCAGGTTGTCAATGCCTGCAAGTGCAGAAATATTCCTATAAGAATAGGCGTTAACTCAGGTTCGGTTGAAAAGAGTATTCTCAGTAAATACGGTTCGGCTACTGCTGAGGCCTTAGTAGAAAGCGCTATGTTCCATGCCTCATTATTAGAAAAATTTGATTTTGATGATATTGTTATTTCTATTAAATCCTCCGATGTTCCTACTATGTATAAGGCTTACATAAAAGCCGCAGAGGTAACCGATTATCCGCTTCATTTAGGCGTTACCGAGGCCGGAACAGAAAGGCGAGGAATTATAAATTCGGCGGCAGGCATAGGAGGACTTTTGCTCAGGGGAATAGGCGATACAATAAGAGTTTCGCTTACCGATGAACCCGTAAAAGAGGTTTATGCCGCAAAGGATATTTTAAATGCAGTTGGATTAGGCAATGGCGGAGTTAAGCTTGTTTCCTGCCCAACCTGCGGAAGAACAAGAATTGATTTAATTTCTATTGCCAAAAAGGCAGAGGAAATGTTAAGAGATTGCAACAAGGATATAACTGTTGCAGTTATGGGCTGTGTTGTTAATGGTCCTGGTGAAGCATCGGCGGCCGATATTGGTATCGCAGGCGGCGACGGATGCGGAATTATATTCAAAAAAGGTGAGATTCTGCGAAAGGTTCCTGAAGATAAGCTTTTAGATGAACTTATGGCAGAAATTGAGAAATTATAATTTTTAAAGGATGTTTATGGGATGAGTCATGCGTTGGTTTCTGATATTTTCGGCGCTATATTAGAGGGTTTTGAGCCGAAAATATTAGCAGGCGTTATAGAACGCTGTGTTATAGATACCGATACTAGAGTCTTAACTGCAAATATCAGGTTCGGCTCTTATATAAAAAGAAAAACCTTAGGCGCTGCTGCAGAAAAGCTTAAAGCAGGGCTTACTCTTAATGATGCAAAAATAATTGCATTATTCTCGGCTTCTGCTTTTTCTGATGAGGCGGCAGAGGATATAGCCGAGGGTCTGAAGGTTGAAAATGTTATGCTCAACGGCTACCTTAACGGCGCAGAATATGTAACCGATGAGGGCGTTGTTTCTATCAATCTTAAATTTGGTGGATTAGAGGCTATAAAGGCATCAAACTTTGAGAGGCAGCTTATTGCCAAGGTTAAGGATATTTTCGGCATCGATATTGAGGTCCATTTTATCGGTCAGCTTGAGGATGTTCAAATGGAAGCACCTAAAATCGAGCATAAGCCCTTCCAAAAGCAAAACGCCGGAGCAGTAAGCGAGAAAAGACAAAGCGGCGTTAAGCTTTCGGGACTTACTGCTTTTGAGGGCGCTAATATTGATATAGAAACTGCCGAGCAGATCTTTGGCAGAAAAATATCGGGCCATATAACTCCGTTGGCAGACATTAACCCTGAAAACGATGTAAACCTTGTTTGCGGAGAGGTTTTCTTCTCTGAAATGGTTGCAACTAAAACAGGTAAGGGCCACAGAGTTAAGTTCCAGATTTATGACGGAACAAACTCCATAACCGTCAAAATGCTTATTAGTAACAATCAGGCTGATAATATCGGTGCCGCCATAAAAAAGGGAAACACCCTTATAGTTCGCGGCGTCTATGCAATGGATGATTGGGAAAAGGATTATTGTTTAGAGCCAGATGCAATTGCTATAGTTAAAAATCTTGGTTCAAGAGTAGATAATGCTGCAGAGAAGCGCATCGAACTTCATTTACATACAAGTATGTCGCAGATGGACGCGATAATTCCTGTTTCCGATGTAGTTAAAAGAGCGTTCAAATGGGGTCATAAGGCAGTTGCCATAACCGACCACGGTGTTGTTCAGGCGTTCCCCGATGCTATGAGTGCCTACGATGATATTATGCGCGATAACGAGGATAGCGATTTTAAAATCATCTATGGTGTTGAATGCTATTTTGTTAATGACGTTGATTTTCAAGAGATAGATGGAGGTATTGACGGCGGTGTTGATTCAACAACGCTTTCCCGTTACCACCAGATAATTCTTGTTAAGAATCAGGTGGGACTTAAAAACCTCTATAAATTGGTTTCTTATTCCAACCTTAACTATTATCTTAAAACATATAACAAGGAAAACCCTGCAAAGCCGCGTCCCGCAAGACCGCTTATTCCTAAGAGTGTTTTAGAAAAGCACAGGGAAGGTCTTATTATCGGCAGCGCTTGCGAGCAGGGAGAAATTTTCCGCGCAATTTTAGAAAACAAGACTCAGGATGAATTAGAAAAACTTGCCTCGTTCTATGATTATCTCGAAATTCAACCGAGAGGCAATAACGAGTTTATGCTTCGTAACGGAATTGTAAATTCAATGGAGGAACTGCTCGGCTTAAACAAAAAGATTATCGACCTTGCGGACAAGCTGGGAAAACCGGTTGTTGCAACGGGAGATGTGCATTTTTTGAATCCTGAAGATGCAAAACTCAGAACTATCCTTATGGCAGGTCAGGGCTTCTCTGATGCTGAAAATCAGGCGCCATTGTATTTTAAAACAACCGATGAAATGCTTGAGGAATTTGAATATTTAGGCGACCGCGCAAAAGAGGTTGTTATTGATAATCCCGCTAAAATAGCGGCTATGATTGATAAAAATGTTCGCGCCGTTCCAAGCGGAAACTATCCGCCTAAGATTGAGGGCTCGGATGATATTTTAACCGAAAAATGTTATCGCCGCGCTCATGAAATTTATGGCGACCCGTTGCCCTTGGTTGTAAAAGAGCGTCTTGAACGCGAGCTTGATTCGATTATCCGCCATGGTTTCTCGGTTATGTATGTTACCGCACAAAAATTGGTTGAATATTCCGAAAGCAAGGGCTATTTGGTTGGCTCGCGTGGTTCGGTTGGTTCGTCCTTTGCCGCAACCATGAACGGTATTTCGGAGGTCAACCCGTTAGTGCCGCATTATGTTTGCCCAAAATGCAAGCATTCTATTTTTATAACTGACGGTAGCGTTGGTTCCGGCTTTGATTTGCCGCCCAAAAAATGCGAAAAATGCGGAACTGATTATAATCGAGATGGTCATGATATTCCGTTTGAAACCTTCTTAGGCTTTGATGGAGATAAGGTCCCTGATATTGACCAGAACTTCTCGGGCGAGGTTCAACCCTATGTTCACCGCTATACTGAAGAGCTTTTCGGTTCTGAAAACGTTTTCAAAGCGGGAACCATTGCAACCGTTGCTGAGAAGACTGCTTTTGGCTATGTTAAGCATTATGCCGAGGATTTTGGCAAATCGCTTAATAAGGCTGAGGAGGCGCGTCTTGCCGCCGCTATAAACGATGCGGCTGTTAAAAGAACAACGGGTCAGCACCCGGGCGGAATGGTTGTTGTTCCGGCTGATATGGAAATTTATGATTTCTGTCCCGTTCAGCATCCTGCTGATAAGGTTGATTCCGATATGGTTACAACCCATTTCGATTTCCATAAGATTCATGATAACATCTTGAAGCTTGATGAGCTTGGCCACGATGTGCCCTCGATTTATAAGTATTTGGAGGAATATACCGGTATTTCGGTTCTCTCGGTTTCGATGAGTGACCCCGATGTTATGAGCCTGTTTGCTTCGCCTGAG
>JAZOQD010000139.1:0-1723 GCA_045655925.1 Acutalibacteraceae bacterium
GCACCGACATCTTTGGAATACAACGCTCTTTCTTTTTTAAGCTACAAAGGGCATATTATCATTTTAATTTTGCTCGGATTCTGAAAACAGCATTATTGATTGATTTTGTATCAACCTTCTGCTCTTTTGCAATCTGAGACTTTGAAGCTCCGCTTAAAAGGCTTGAGAAAACAGAAAATTCAAAGCTTGAAAGCTCTGCCTTAGCCTTTTTAACAAGCGCCGAATATTCATCCTTTACGGAAACAGTATATTCAGGGCCGGGAGTTTTATCAGCAATATCAATGCCTTCAATATCAACCTTCATTGCTGCGGGGATAACCGAATTTTTGCCCGACTTTCTCAAATAATCTATAATAGCCGAGTCAATACATCTGGTTGCAAAGGTTTTAAACGAGGAACGCTCGCCATCAAACCTTGAGATTGCGTTATAAAGGCCAATGTTCCCCTCTTGAATAAGGTCCTCAAGTTCATTTTCATTTGATGAAAAATGCAACGCACGAAGCTTTACAAGCGGAGCAAATTTTACCAGCACAGATATCGGATTCAAATCTTCATTATTTTTTTCAAAAGCAGTCAAATCTTTCATATGCGGCAAAACTATCTACCTCAATAAACAGACATTGATATAATTATCCTATTTTCTTGATTTTACACTATTTTTATAAGGTTGTCAAGCGAATTTTTGTTCAAAATAGCAAATTCGACACCCTTCGACCCGTTACAAGACATTTTGCGTTATTGACACGGAGCAATATTTGTATTAAACTTAAAATAGAGTTTTTTTGAGAGGAGAAACGAAACTTGAACGAGCAAAAACTTTACGAAATTTGGACTAAAAATGCAACTCAAGACCCCGACCTTATTCCCGAACTTATCGCGGCCGAGGGTAACGAGGAGCTTATAACAGATATGTTCTACCGCGAGCTTGAATTTGGCACTGCTGGATTAAGAGGAGTTATAGGTGCCGGAACCAACAGAATGAATGTTTACACTGTTGGCCGAGCAACTCAGGGAATTGCAGATTATATAAACAGTATTACCGAAAACGGCAAGGTTGCCATTGCTTATGACAGCCGCATTAAATCCGAGCTTTTTGCAAAAACAACTGCCGCGGTTTTCGCCGCAAACGGCATTAAAGCATATATTTATCCCGAACTTATGCCGACACCGATGCTTTCTTTTGCAGTTCGTCATTTAGGATGCGATGCAGGTGTTGTTATAACTGCAAGCCACAACCCCGCCAAGTATAACGGATATAAAGCCTACGGACCTGACGGTTGTCAGTTAAACGTTGAAGCAAGTAAATTCGTTTTTTCTTATATCGAGAAAACCGATTTCTTCTCAGGAATTAAGTTTATGGATTATGAGGAAGGATTAGCCTCGGGTAAAATCGAATATATCGGCGACGATACCATCGACGCCTTCTTGAATAACGGTCTTTCACAGTCTATTTCAAAAGGTGTTTTTGATAATTCCGATTTCTCGGTTATCTATACCCCCATTCACGGAACGGGCAATAAACCTGTCAGACGGATACTTGATATGGCAGGGGTTAAAAACATTACCGTTGTTAAGGAACAGGAAAGCCCTGATGGCAACTTCCCTACTGCTCCCTATCCCAATCCCGAGCTTAGTCAGCCTTTTGAGTGCGCATTAAAGCTTGCCGAGGAGCTGCAGCCCGATATTTTACTTGGAACCGACCCCGACTGTGACCGTGTTGGTA
>JAZOQD010000140.1:0-27982 GCA_045655925.1 Acutalibacteraceae bacterium
GGCTATTTGCTTGACCAGTTTGCAATAGAGTTCTTCAATAAGCGCACCGATGAATACGGCGGAAACTTTGAAAACCGCTATCGCTTTGCGGCAGAGGTTGTCGGTGCAATTAAAGAGGAATGCGGTGAGGATTTCCCCGTATCCTTGCGCTATTCTGTTGAGTCTAAAATGAAGGGCTTCTGCGAGGGCGCCATGCCTGGCGAGGAATATACCGAGGTCGGCAGAAATATGGAGGAATCCGAAAAAGCGGCAAAATATCTGCAGGATGCAGGCTACGATATGCTTAATGCCGATAACGGAACCTATGACTCTTGGTATTGGGCTCATCCGCCTATGTATATGCCCGAAAACTGCAATTTAGAGGATGTTGCTCATATTAAGCAGTTTGTCAATATCCCTGTTGTTTGCGCAGGCAGAATGGATGCAGAGGTCGGCGCTAAGGCGGTCAGCGAAGGCAAGATTGATGCCGTCGGCGTTGCCCGTCAGTTCTTGGTTGACCCCGAATGGGTAACCAAATTGATTGATGATAGAATTGAGGATATCAAGCCTTGTATTTGCTGCCATGCAGGTTGCTTTAACTTTTCGTCGAGTAAAGGCCATGCCAATACTCAGGACCTTACTGATACTATGGGTCTTTCGCGTTGCGCGCTTAACCCGTTAACTATGCAGAGCAAGAAGTATAAGGTTGAGCCTGCAAAGAAAATCAAAAATATAGCTGTTATCGGCGGCGGCATCGGCGGTATGGAGGCGGCAATCCTCCTTGCAAAACGCGGTCACAAGGTAACACTTTATGAAAAGACTGAAACCTTAGGCGGTGTGTTCGTAGCAGCAGCGGCACCCTCGTTCAAGGAAAAAGACAGAGCACTTATTGCTTGGTATATAAGAGAGCTCAAGAAGTATCCGATTGAGGTAAAGCTTGGCACTGAGGTTACCGATATAAAAGAGCTTAACGCTGATGAAATAATTATCGCAACCGGCGCAAAGGCAAAGAACATTCCGGTTGCGGGAGCTGAAAAGGCTATTGAAGCAGTTGATTTCTTACTCGGCAAAGAGGTTGGCGAGAATGTTACCGTTATCGGTGGCGGACTCACAGGCTGCGAAATTGCTTACGAGCTTTATTTAAACGGTAAAAAGCCTACTATTGTTGAAATGCAGGATGACCTTGTTACAACCCCCGGTATATGCCTTGCAAACACAAGCTATCTCCGCGATTTCTTTAAAACCAATAATGTTCCCGTTCATCTTGAAACTTCTCTTAAAGAGGTTTGCGATGACGGCGTTATCGTTAAAGATAAGGAAGGCAAGGAGTTTAAAATCGAGGCTGACAATGTTATTATGTCGGTCGGTTATAACCCTGCACCGATTGCTAAAAAGGCAAAGAATGTTCATATTATCGGCGATGCAAAATCGGTTGGCAACCTTCGCACAGTTATCTGGGGCGCTTGGGACACCTGTATGAAGATTTGATAGGGAGTGAAAAAATGAAATTAACTAAAGAACAACAGGCCATTTTAGACGGTTCTAAAGGAGAAACAATGGCAAAGGTTATGAAAACCCTTGTTATGTTCGGAGATGCCTTTGAGGCCGAGAAATTAGTGCCTATTTCAAGCAAATAT
Organism: Acutalibacteraceae bacterium; assembly: GCA_045655925.1. Classification (GTDB taxonomy): domain Bacteria; phylum Bacillota; class Clostridia; order Oscillospirales; family Acutalibacteraceae; genus UMGS172. Next base: position 1,617 of record JAZOQD010000140.1, read on the forward strand.
AACCACCTTGTAACCTCATTCGGTTTAAAGGTTATGTCACCCGTTTATGACCTTATGCAGCAGCTTTTAGATGCCGGTGTAGTTTCAGGTCAGAAATTTTCGGTTGACCCAAGACCTATTGATAAAAATGTTCCTGCAAACTTTTTGCAGAACTTTGTATTCAATAAGTTTATGTATACAAAGCAGGATTTCTATGAAAAACAGTTAAAGGAATTGGGCCTTATTGATGACGATTCCTTTACCTGCACCTGCTATATGGATGAGGTTGGAAACAAGCCTCAAAAGGGCGAGGTGCTTTCTTGGGCAGAATCGAGCGCAGTCGTTTATGCAAACTCAGTTTTAGGCGCAAGATGCAACCGCAATTCAGGTATTATCGATATTATGGGTTCAATCGTTGGCTTCGTTCCTTATTTTGGCTTGCTTACCGATGAGGGCAGGAAGGCTACTTGGGTTGTAAAGGTTGAAACCACTAAAAAGCCTGAGGCTCAGCTATTAGGCTCCGCAATCGGTATGAAGGTTATGGAGGATGTTCCTTATGTTGTAGGCCTCGATAAGTGGCTTGGCACAGAGCTTAACGATTCTGCAACCGCTTATCTCAAGGATTTCGGTGCCGCAACAGCATCAAACGGTGCAGGTGGCCTTTACCATATTGAAAATCTTACCCCTGAAGCAGTCGAACTCGGTGAAAAGCTGATTGCAGAAGGCGCAAAGGAATATATCATTGATGATGCAGAGTTAGAGCGCGTTCAGAAGAATTATCCTGTTATATGGAAGAACCCCGATGCAACACCCAAGCTTTGCTTTGTTGGTTGTCCGCATCTGTCGCTGGAGCAGTTAAAGACCTGGACCGAGAATATTGAGGCAGAATTAAAGAAAAACGGCATTAAGAAGGTTAAGATTCCTACCGTATTTACTGCCGCTCCTAAGGTTCTCGAGCAGTTTAATCAAACAGAATATGCCGAGCGTTTGAAAGCAACCGGCGTTATAACCTCATATATCTGTCCGCTTATGTATATGAATAACCCGCTTTGCAAAAAAATGCCGGTTATTACCTCGTCTAACAAGCTTCGCACCTATACAAGTGCAAGATATTATAAGGATAGCGAGATTTTAACTATTATCACAGACGGAGGTAACAAATAATGAAGCAGTTTAAAGGAAGAGTTGTAACCCCCGGTGAAGTAACAGCAGAAGCAGTTGTAACAACCGCAGGCTTTAATACCTTGGCATCGTTTCAGATGGCTTTGCAGTTCGGCGATAAAGAGGTTAAGTGCGGCGACCAATCTAACCCCAAAATATATGGCAAACCGCTTATAAATAAGGCACTTTGCCTACCGCAGACAATTGGTTCAACAACGGGCGGTCTTGTTCTTTATTGCGCTTGTGCTATGAAGAAAAACCCTGCTTGTATGCTGTTCTCGGGCCATATTGATTCATTGGCGGCTGCAGGTGCAGTTTTAGCAGATGTTTGGGTTGACGGCGTAACAATGCCTGTTATCGATTCATTGGGCGATGAGTTCTTAAATTATGTTAAGGACGGAATGAAAATAACAATCAAGCCCGACGGAATAGTTGAGGTTGAATAAATAAAAAAAGAAAACCCCTTGAGCTAACGCTCAAGGGGTTTTTACTATCCTAAAATAATATCGCAGATTTTATCAATATCCTCAGTTGTAAGGTCGGCATAAAGCGGCAAGGTTAAAACGCGGTCGGCTATATGCTTTGCAACGGGTGTTTTAGAAACATCGGCAGTTTCAAAATCCTTATAGCAGGTGTATTCATTAACAAGCGGATAAAAATATTTTCTTGCAACTATATCGTTTTCGCGAAGACGGGCAAACAGCTCATCGCGGGTATATTTATATCCGTCAAAAACAACGGGGAAGTAGGCATAGTTTGAGGTAACGCCTTTTTGAACCTCGCAGAGAATGATACCGTCTTTACCTGATAATCTTTCGCGGTAGTGCTCAACGGCAAGCTTTCTCTTTGCGATTTCCTCATCAATATGTCGGAGGTTGCAGATGCCCATAGCCGCCTGAAACTCGTTCATTTTAGCGTTTCCGCCAACAAAGGCAACCTCTTCAGCGCCTCTGATACCGAAATTTTTTAGGTCATTAAGTAACTGAACAAAGTCATCGTCCTTAAAAGTAACAGCGCCGCCCTCGATGGTGTTGAAAACCTTGGTTGCATGGAAGCTGAACATCGAAGCATCGCCCATATTTGCGGTGCTGATACCGTTTTTCTTGGCGCCAAAAGCGTGAGCCGCGTCATAAATAACCTTAAGGTTATATTTTTTTGCGATTTCATCAATTGCTTTTGTATCGCAAATATTTCCGTAAACATGAACGGGAACAATGGCGCAGGTTTTATCGGTTATAAGCTCCTCGATTTTTGAAGCGTCCATTGTATAATCTTTATGGTTTATATCGCAAAAAACGGGGATAAGGCCGTTGCGGACAATCGCGTGGGTGGTTGACGCAAAGGTAAAGGGAGTTGTTATAACCTCGCTGCCTTGGGGGAAATCAAAGGCTGCGATAACATTCTCAAGCGCCAAATGACCGTTAGTATAAAGAGCGATATGAGGAGTATCAAGATACTTCTCAAGTTCCGCCTGAAGTAATTTGTGTTTAGCACCCATATTGGTAAGCCAATGGCTTTCCCAAAGGTCTTTGATTTCTTCGCAATACTCTTCAAAACTTGGCATCGAAGAACGGGTGACATTTATTAAGGACATAAACATTTCCTTCTTTCGAAATCATAATTCAATCAGGTTTTGTTTTATCAATAGCATTTTTAATAAGGTTGGTGGTAAGCAAATATGGTTTGATTTTTAAAAGAGCTGAGCCGAGTTCAATGCTCCGGGGAAGAGCATTATTGCCAGAACTCTTAAGGGCCAAATCAAAGAGGGCATATCATAGAAGGCTGCAATGAGGGGGGAGCAAAGGAAAATTATGGCATACAAAACTCCCGCCACTCCCAAAGTAACCCAGAACACCGATGAATAATCTTCTTCGGTAACATCTTGGTTTTGTATCAAAGCGGTGTTAAAACCGGTTTGAATAAAAACATTCGCAAGAGTTGTAAATATTATCATTATGGCCAGAACACCGTAGTGCTCAGGAGAAAGCAAACGAGCAAGAACGATTTGGAGAATAAACTGTGCTCCCTGAACTCCAAACCTCTCGAGCAGTTTCCAAAGTAACGCTTTTTCATTGGATACCTCGTTTATTTTTAGAACTTAGGCAAAAATCGTTTTCTTAAGAATCTTCTTATTTATAATCCTTCTAATCCCTATCAAGAAAACGCCAATTTTATATTTCAGTTCTGAGTAATCTTTCACTGCTTCCTTAAGGGATATTTGCTTACGAATCAAAGCCTTTAAAATGGAATAAAAAAATTTGTATTCGGCATAACGGATGACGTATTTATTTGAATGATTTCGTGCATAATCGAGCAGAGATTTATGCCACACGCGTTCGTTTTTATAGTTGAATTTATTGGTAGCGCTAAAAGATGAGCCATGAGTGGTTATGTGTCTATATGCGCTCATAGTTTCATTCATACAGTAAGTTTTTCCGTGGCAAAGCAGAGAAAAATACATAAGCCTATCCCCGGGACAGAGGTCCTTATCGAGTAATGAACGGTCAAAATTTTCATCAGTCATATAATTGCGATACATAACGGTCGCAAGCTGACCCGGCATTATTTCCGAGAAGAAGTGCTTAAAGGAATATTCAGCATCCTGACATGAGGGGTATTCCTCTCCGTTTGGAAGACCATCCTCGCCGACCACGGTGCATTTATGCGACACAGCATAGTATTCGGGGTGCTTTTCAAGAAAGTCTATCTGCTTTTGCAACTTAAATTCATCGGTCCAAAAATCATCGCCCTCTAGCGCTATCAGATATTTTCCTTTGGCGCGGAGTTTCAAGTCATGGGAGTTGTTAGGCGATGATTTATACATATTTTTTTCTCTGTAAAAAACCGTCAGTTTTCCGGGGTGTTCTGCCTCATATGCTTTAAGCACATCACGTGTTGAGTCGGTAGAGCAATCCTCTCCAACCAAGATTTCAAAATTGTATTCGGTTTTTTGCATTAGGATACTATCCAATGCCTTAACGATATAGTTTTGATGATTATATGTGGGAACATATACAGTCAGGATAACATCATTAGATTGGTTCATTTTATATCCTTTCCGAAAAGAAATCGACTTTAATTATTTTTCCTTGAATTTATTTTTATGCTTGAAGCCACAGCGAAGATGAGAACAACACCCCATAGTAACCACTGTGAAAATACACTAAACCATGGTGCAAAGAAGGATAATGCTACAGGCACCATAGCATTTCCAAGCGTTAATAAATAAAAAGGTCTTTTATCAAGTTCTGCAAATTTTTGCAACACGCCAATTATAAATGACCACAGAAGCATAAATATTACAACACCAAAAGTATGGAAATCATAATAGAAATATCCTATTAGATTCACTGTGTTTAAGTGTGGTCTTACCAAATAATATTCGGCGTCACTCAATTGCTTATCTATCCAATCACTTCTCAACACTGAATTAAACGGAATGATTTGTCGCAAACCGTAGGTATATTCCGTTGAATTCTGCACTGTTTCGTTAAAGTTATCATGGCTTACTGTTAAATAACTATAAATGAATGCGACTTTGGGAGGCAAAGTAAAACTTATATCTGAAGATAGATTAGCATCAAATGAAAGCCCGCCGTTCCATTGGGTATCATCGTAATTTTGAGAATTATTAGTGGAAGGCCTTGATATGTGAATGTCAGACGGCTCAAATAAAAGTGCTAATTGATTATCTGTATAATTTCTTAAGGTTGATACACCAAAATAAATTCCAAAAATTAAGGCTAAGCATGTAACCAATATCCAGAACTTCTTTTTATGCAGATAAAAAACTGTAACCGTTAGCGATAAAGCCGAAACTATAAAAGTTCCTCGCGACACTACAAGAATAGGGAATATAAATGTAGAATATAAAATGCAAATCAGCAATATAACTTTTTTAAATTTGCTTAATTTTTGAGTAACTATTGAATAATAACATAAGCCGGAAACTCCTGTAGCCGCAACAGCAAAGACGTGGAACTTAGTATAAAAGGTAATGTATGCTGCAGGGTCAGGTGAAAAACATGGAATATATCCACGTATAGCCACATTAATTGAAAAACAAGCCAATCCTATTAATGTGGTAATAACACAAATTATAAAATATCTATTTTCTTTTAATTCGAATTTTATTTTTCCAAGTTTAAAGTTTTTTGTGATTATTTCTGTTTTTTCATAGAATGTCTTACCCAAGGAGATTCCCAAATGAGAACCCACTTGGAACATTAAATAAGCAAGTGCAAAACAATACCATGTTTTAGCCTGCCATTCTTCCTGATAATCAGTAAGGCGGAGTGCCGCAAGACCAACAGTGAAAACCCAAACTGCATGAAATACAGCGCGTATGTCCAACCAATTCTTTTTTGCAACAGAAAATACAATACAAAAATATAAAGCCACAGCAACAATAACCATTGCAGCAGATGTTGCAAATCGATTAATGTCACAAAAACTGTGTCCCATTGCAATTAAAAACGTTGTAATAATAGTGTAAAAGAAAAAGCATACATTTTTCTTGCAAATAATATTATTCTTCATTATTTACCCCCATATCATCTGCGCCAATACTCTTATAATTCCACACTTATATATGCGGTGCTTTATATATATCTGATTTCTTTTAAAGGCCGAGCAATCAACGGTTTTTGCAAAGTCTTCAACGATAACTCTTTTTTCACTAGGAATACGGTCGCCGAAGCAGTCAAGGAAAGCCTTAGCCTGAATTGCGGCATTTTTGAGCGAATTTTTCATTGCCTTTGATTTGAAGCGCTCAATAAGATAGGGCAACGAGGTAACATTTTTAGCACCAACAGAATTATTGCCGTGCTGACGGTAATCAATGGTAGCCTCATCTAAAAATGCGCTTTTACCGAAAACTGAGCAAATGAGTGCAATCCAACCGTCGTGCATAAGCGCTTCTTTGGGCAAGGGCTTCTCGCAGGATAACTCTGCCAAAGGCTTATTTATCATCATAGTGCAGCCGGTAACAACATTCTGAACCAACAACTGATTCAATTTAAGGCGGTTACCGTCAAGCTTTGAATGCTTACAAAATGAATCGGAAATTTTATTAAGCTCGCCGTCAACAACCGCGAGGTCGGTATGAACAAGGCAGGGGGTATCGGGTTCTTCAATCTGCTTCATTTTTGCAAGAGTTTTTCTAATCTTATCGTTATGCCACCTATCATCTTGGTCGCAGAACATAATATACGGCGCATCGCGGTGGGTGTCAAGCAGATGCATAAAATGGTTCTGCGCATTGCCAAATCTCATCCCCGAACGATAATGGGTGATTTTATTGGGGAATTTTGAGGCATATTCTTCGAGTATTTCTAATGTTGAATCAGTCGAACCATCGTCAGAAAGAATAAGGCGCCAATCCTCATAATCCTGAGTCAGGATAGAATCAACCATTTCTTTTATATATTTTTCGCCATTATATGTTGCGAGTAAAATTAAAACAGTTCCCATTTTTCACACCCTGTTATAAATCTTTGAAAAGTTCAACAACAAACTTTTCAGGAGAATATTCATAGATAATATCTTCTGCAACAGCGCTATAGCAAGACTCTAAAAAGTTCTTATTGATTATAGGGTTATCGCGGTCGATAATAAGAAAGTTGTTATCATTATAAAACTTAAAATTCTTAACATAAGAATTTGTTGTTATAATCTTCTTTTTCATAGGCAGTAGCTCAACAGGCCTTGTTGTTGCACCTTTTTGCCTTGGATGCTCAATGTCAATAACGCATTTGGTTTTGTTATAAATATCGCTGACATCCTTAGCCGAGATAGGCTTAAAATTAACTTCTTTTAAGGAGAGATATTTATAATCGGGGTTGGTAAACTTATTGAGCCAAAAAACGAGAATATGCGGAGAATAAAAGTAGGTAAAGCATTTTTCGCCCATATCCTCGAGTTGTTTTTTTATTCGCTTTACAACCCTTGGGCGAACTGAATGAGCTGTTCCGATAAAGGCGGCAGCATATTCATACTTTTCGGCTTCTTCGTAGCTATATTCCTTGCCAAAGGGTATGGGCAAAAAGGGCAGATTGAACCTCTTTGCGTCCTCGGGGTCAAAGGAAAGAACTTTGTCATAAAGCGGCATATTTTTTTCGCAGTTTCGGGTGTTTATAACCGAATCCCACAAATAGAGAACAAATTTTGCGTTAGGGTAAGCCTTTCTCAAAAGCGAAAGCTCGTTTTCCCATAGAACCTCACCCTTAACAACGAGAATATAGTCATAATCCTTAGCTCTGTTTTCAGCGATAATGCGCTCAATATATTTTTTAACAACAGGGCGGTATAGCTTAAACCCTAAGCGAATAAAGGTTTTGCCAAAAAAGCCGTTGCTTGGCCTTTCATCGTATAAATCAACCTCATATCCGCAGCTTTTAAGAGCGTTTTCAAGGCGCTTTTCATAGCCGAAAAAGGTCGGGCAGAACATTAAAACCTTTTTACCGTTTCCGTCTATCATTTTCGGCCTCCTTTGCTAATCGTTTTCTTTGTTTAAATCTTCGAGCAGGTCTTTTGCCTTCTGCTCGTTTTCCTTTGCAACATCGATTCCTTCGGTAGAATCCTTGCTGAACATAATTCTTATGGTAGTCAAGATGAGCTTTACATCAAGTAAGAAGGAATAGTTTTCAATATAAAGCAGGTCCATTCTAAGTTTATCATAAGCGTTTGTATTATATTTTCCATAAATCTGAGCATAACCCGTAAGACCGCCCTTAACCTTTAAGCGATACTTAAACTCGGGGATTTCTTTGCAGAATTCGTTAATGAAATCCATTCTTTCAGGCCTTGGGCCAACAACACTCATATCGCCCTTTAAAATATTGATTATCTGCGGCAGCTCGTCAATTCTGGTTGCGCGGATAAAGCGACCGATTTTTGTTATTCTTGGGTCATTTTCGGTGGCAAGCTGAGCGCCGGTATATTTTTCGGCATCAACTATCATACTGCGGAATTTTAAAATTTCGAATTCCTTTTCATCGCGGGTAACTCTTTTTTGCTTATAGAAAACAGGGCCCTTGTCCTCTAATTTTATGAGAAGCGCAACCACAAGCATTATAGGAGAGGCAATAATCAGCGCGATAAAGCTTAAAACAACATCGGTTACCCTTTTGAGCATTCTTTGGAAGAAGGTAAGGCCGGTGCCTTTGACTAAAAACAGAGGAGTGTCAAAAAGGCTTATATCCTTAGCGCCGCGCATAATAACATCGCTGATTTTGGGGGCAACATAGGCGCGGAGTCTATTCTCATAGCAGAACTTTAAAATATCGTTTCTTATTTGAGCAGGCAGGTCATTTAAAACAACCGTTTCATACTTTATTATTTCTTCGCAAATTTTGTCATAACCTTCGTTTATAGAAATAAGCTTGGCTATTTTATATTTATCTCGCCTAGAGTCCATTTTAATTTTAAGGCTTATCGCGTTATCAGAGCCATAAACCATTATCATCTGGTGGGGAGCATAATGGTGGCGGTAGATAAATACATAAAGGGAAATAAACAGTAATGAAGCGATGAAATCTGCCAATGTTATTAACAGCATGGGAACAGGGGTTATCATCTTATTGGCAATAAGGCAGAGTTGGAAATAGGTAAGAACATTGGTAAGTAATATGCCTATCCATTGTGCAAGTCCTAAATCAAGCTTTCTTAAATCGCCAAAGCGGAACGCATCCATATTATTACAAACGGCATAAAGGATTATGGCATAAATGCCCATAAGAACATATTTACCCTTATATTCATAAAGGGGAACGCTTGCGGTATTATAAAAGATATCCCAAAAAGCATAATAAAGAACCGAGAGCGCGCAAACCTCAATAAAGGTTTCAATTCCGCGAACAAGGCCTTTTGCGCTTTCGCGACGGGCAATATTTTTTTGCTTCATAAAGCACACTTCCTCTAATTTTTGAGTATTTTTTATTTTAAAAAACGTTAATTCTTAAATTACTACATATTTCGCCTCAATATCATATGCATTATACCACAGAAGATAGCATATAGCAAGTATTTATTGGCTTTAAATAAGTGTAACAAGACAAAACCCACCCGATACGGTTGTATTGGGTGGGTTTTAATATTTTACTATTATAATAAGCTAACGCCGATTGCGGCATAGTCGCCTATATTTTCGCTAAGCATAGCGGGAACAACTTTACAGACATCAGCAGAAATTGAAAGTGCTTCTTTTTCGATTTCTTGTTGCATTGAGGTTCTGAGAAGGGCTTCGCTTCTTGTAAAAACGCTACCGATAATAATTCTTTCGGGATTAAGTATATCGATTATGATGGATAGTCCTTTTCCAAGCATCTTACCACAGTGATTATAAACGGCAACGGCGGTCTCATCGCCCATATTTGCCGCTTCTGCAATAGTTTTTGCGGTTATTTCATCCGCCTTGCAGTAAAAGGGCGTTATTCCGTTCTCCTTTGCTTTTTCTGCAAACATAACGCCTAATTGAGCCAGGCCGTTACCGCTGCAGAAGCCTTCAAAGCTGCCATTTTTTCCGAAACCTATAGGGCCGTCATCCATAAGGCGAATATGGCCAACCTCACCGGCGTTGCCGTTGGTTCCGTCATAAAGTCTGCCATCTAAAATAAGACCTGCGCCGAGACCGGTTCCAAAGGTCATAAATATAACGTTATTAAACCCTTTTCCTGCGCCGAATTTCCATTCGGCAACAGCGCCTGCATTAGCATCATTTTGCAGGGTTGGTCGTATATTGAAATGGGCTTCTATTATATCGCAAATAGGGAAATTGTCCCAAGTCGGCAAGTTGGGAGGGGACATAATAATTCCTTTTTTAGAGTCAAGCGGACCACCGCAGGAGATACCGATGCGGTCAGGTTTTTTGCCCTCCAGAATTTCGGTTGCCAATTTGTTAAGAGCATCTATAACCTCAAATGCAGTGCCTTTTGTTGCAATGACTTTCTTATCCAATATTTTTATTTGCTCATTTTCATAATTTGCGGTTATAACGGCAGATTTTGTTCCGCCAATATCATAGCCTAAAAGCAGCATACTATCAGTCCTCGTGCTTAGTATTTAAGTATATTATATATCGTCAAAAGAATAAGTTCAATCAAAAAAGCGGAGATTTCTCTCCGCTTTTCTTAGAATTTGCAAACAATCTTATTCTTCTTTTTTTGCATTTTAACTCCAAAGGGCTCTGAAAGCTTACTCAATCTTTCAAATATTTCGGGGTTTTTGCTTAATATGGGCAAGCCTTCTTCTGAGCGGTTGCCGTTCATAATAAGCTCAACAGGGTAAAGTTCAAGTTTTGTGAGTTTTCCGTTTTCCATTTCCCAATAGGGAATAACGGTCTGATTCATAACCTTTTCGGCCATAAGTCCTATTGTGAAATCTTTGGAGCGGGTTTTAAGAAGCTCGTGCATTGTCGATTTTGAGGTAAGACCATATTTTGCATAGAATTCCTCGGGCGCAAACTCAACACTGTAAAGTTCAAGAATAAAGTCGCCCAATGAATAGAAAATAGGACGCTCCTTATAAACCTCAATGGGTCTTAGCTGGTGGCAACCATGGCCGATAATAGCATGGGCGCCTGCATCAATACATTTATGAGCAAACTCCTTAAGAAAATCGGGAATGATAGTTTCCTCGCCAACAATCTTATGCGAATGAATAGAAACGAGTATATAGTCAGCCTGAAGCTTAGCCTCATAAATAGATTTTTCAATTCGCTCCATATCGGTTTTATTAACCGATGTTCTGATATAATTGCGCTCACTTTTTTCAAAGTGGATTCCATTAAAATCATAGAGATGGTCGGGCAAGGGCAAGCCGTAGCCCTGAGCAATATAAACCTTTTCGGGTGCGTTTATATTGGTATCCTCACCAATCTTTTTGATGTTTTCAAAATTTTCGGGAGTAAGCTCAATGGTTTCGTCAACTCTAATTCCGTTAACGCCCGGTCTGCCCTTAACGCGCTCTGAAGCATAGCCTGCCATCATAACGGGATTAAAGGAGGCGGAAGCCGAAATGATAGCAACTCTGCCATTTTTAGTGTCAAGATATTTTGGTGCTGCAGCTTCGGCTAAGTTCATACCAACGCCTGCATGAACAAGCCCGCTGGCGTTCATATGCTTGATAGTAGAATAAAGACCCTCATAAGAGAAATCCATAAGATGATTATTGTTAACATTGGAAATATTAAAGCCAAGAGCCTTAATATCCTCTAAAACTTCGGGGTTGGTGCGGATATAGGTTCCGCCCGAAAACTGCGAAGCAAAACATTCACCCTCGTAGTTAAGAGTGGTTTCGAGGTTAAAGAATCGTGCATCGCCCTGCTCAATAATGGGGCGAAGCTCATCATATCCCCTAAAATCGGCGGGTATTCTGCGCTGAATAAGCGCATCACCAACAGCAGTAAACCTCATTTTTTATAACCTCTCTTATTTAGCAATTTCAAAAATAAGTTTTAAGGTTGATAGGTATCCCACCTTAACGCTGGCTCTGTCAACCCATTCCTCTCTTGTGTGGGCGCCCTTTTCATAATAAGCGCCAACAGCAACTGCAGGGATTCCTAAAGATAAAGGAATATTACAGTCGGTCGAGGAGCTATTGTATGATATAGGAACATTCGTTACCGATTCAATAACAGCTTTACAACGGTCTGCCAAAGCATTGGTTTCGTCAGCAATTGCCTCATTTGCGCAGGGGCGGTCACCAATCTTCTCAACAATAATATTAACACCGTCAACAGCGTTTGCTTTAGCAAAAATATCCTTGAAATTCTGTTCCATTATGCTTAAACATTCGCGGTTGGTTGAGCGATATTCGCAGAGCATAGAGGCATCCTGGGCGATAGTGTTAATCGAGGTTCCGCCCTCAATTCCGCCAACATTATAGGTGGTTTTTTCGCCTTCCTTTTCGGGAACCTTGATTTCATAAATTTCAGATACTATCTTGGAAATCTCGGCAATAGCATTGCGGTTGCCAAAGCGTAAGTAAGAATGGCCTCCTTCGGTTTTAACCGTAACCTTATAGCGATGAGAACCAACGCAGGTATTAGCAATATAGTCAACATTGCTGTCGATAGTGATAAACTGCTTAATTCTGCCGTCATAATCCTTCATTAGCTGACGGGTGCCCTTAAGGTTGCCAAGCCCCTCTTCACAAGAATTGCATACGATGAGCAAACCATTATCAAAAACGCTATCTGTTTCTTTTATATATCTTGCGACAAACATAAGAAGAATAAAGGCTGCAGTATCATCACCAATTCCGGGACAGAAAATCTTGCCATCCTCCTCGTAATAGGGCATAGGCTCTAAATCTGGGAAGACAGTGTCGGTATGAGCGGCAAAAACAGTAATCTTATCCTTACCTTCGCAATTTATGGGGCAGACAACATTAAGTGCCTCATCAATGTAAGCGTTGGTTAGACCGTTTTTATGAAACCAATCAAGGCAAAATGCTGCTCTTTTTTCCTCTTTGCCCGAGGGCGCAGGAATAAGACATGCTTCTTTCAAAAGCGCATACATTTCGTCCGATGTATTTTCAACATACTGTAGGAAGGTGATATCAGAAGCCATTATTATTTCTCCCAAAGAGAGTTTATTTCAGAAAGTGTCTTGCGAACAAGCAATTCGCCGCCCTCATGACCTGCTGTTCCGCTTGAAACGAAAGCAGAATAATGGCTGCCTTTTTCAGCTTTTTCGGTAGGCAGATATCCATAAGCACCGCAAGCAAGCTGAATCAAGAAGGTCTGTTTTGCAAGGCTTCTTGAGCGAATTTGGTTACCGTAGTTCAAGAAGAGCTCAAACGGGTTGGTTGCAAAAGCAACATCTCCAACGCGCATAACATGAATCTCAATCTCAAAAACCTCTTTATTCTGCTGGAGGTTATAGCGGTCAATAGTTCCGCTATGGATCTGCAACCTAGCAGTATCAACATAATTGATATTACCTTCATGATTGTTAAAGTAATCTTTAATTGCGGCAATCGCAGCATCTTTTTCCTTAATAGTAACGCGGCGCAAGGGCAAGTCCATCTTGATAGTTTTGTGAACAAGCTCGGTTTCGGTCACATATTCGGCAACATCTTCCAACTGCCAGAATATTTCGTTAGCAACGCGCTTTGCAGCGAGGTTTGCGCCTTTGATATCAAACATCGATGGGTCTGCACGATGGGGAATATCCTTTTCATGAGTGATATTGGGATCGTTAAGAGTGAATTCTGCATCTACCCAACGGATAAGGTCTCTCGGGCACATATCTCCGGCAGGGGAAATGAGTCCCAAGAAGCCGACATTTTTGCCGTATTTTGCCTGAACAAGCTCACGAACCTTGCCCATATAGTCAGACGAAATAAAGCTGTTATGCTCAAGCACCTGAGCAGGACAAGCAACGTTTACCACAACGCCGGTGAGGTTTTTATCAAGGTCATAGGTAAACATCATTTCTATGCCTGAATCGTTGCCCGATTCAAGCTCGGTAAAGTTTGCAAGTGTGGTATCGCCCCACATTTTAGCGGAGCCGTCATCATAGCAGGCGCGGCGGCACATACCAACAGCGGCACGGCCGAAGCCGAAGGCATAAGCGGCTTCTTTTCTGTTATTCCAAGCTTCAAGAGCAGCTTTTGCAATGCGCTCGATTAAATACTCGCGTGCTTCTTCGCCACGAATGATGTCAGGAGAATCATAATGAACAAGAGATTCATATTCAACCCCTTCTGGCTTAAGACCTTCCAAATCATTGCCAAGTGTGGCTGCAAACATATCACTTCTTCCGGCATAACCCATAGTGGTATGGCTGTGAATAGCGCTTATAATCAGTTTATCTTTGGGAAAATCCTCAGGCAAGCGAGCTCTTATATCTTCAAGTAGATTATAGCTTGTTGAGGTAAGGTCACAAGCAACAAAGATGCAGCAATCATCGCCCGATTCCATAGCCATGCCGGTTACTGCAATAGGGGTTTCGACCTCGCTTGAAATTCGCTCATAGAACTGACCAACCAAATCAAGCGTTCTTCCTTCGGGAACGATAGAAACCTCGCTCCAACCGATTTTGATTTTGTTCATAATAATAACCTCTTTAAAATTAGCAGTAAAATTTTAAAAATCGAGAATGGTTTTATCGCCGAATGCCTTATTCCAATCCTTCTCAAATCCTTCGATTGCGGCATCAGTCATAGGATGGGTAATAAGAGCCTTTAAAACATCGGCAGTAACAGTAACGCTATGGCAACCGGCCAATGCGCACTTATGAACCTGCTCGGCATTTTTAAAGCTTGCGGCAAGAACCTTGCAGTCAAGACCATAAATTTCAAGCTGCTCAACTATCTGGGCTACAACGTCGGTTCCATCGCCCAAAATGTTATCAAGACGGTTAACATAGGGAGCAACAAAGGATGCGCCTGCCTTTGCGGCAATAAGAGCCTGAGCAGGAGTAAAGATAGCGGTCATAGTAACGCCAATGCCAAGCTTTTTAAGCTCTTTTGTTGCCTTAAGACCTTCTTCGCCGATGGGGATTTTAACATAAAAATCGCCTCCGAGCTCCTTTTTAAGGAGTTTTGCTTCCTCAACCATTTTAGAAGCCTCGGTCTGAACGGTCTGAACATGGAGCATTTTATCCTTGCCGATGATTGAGCGAATCTCTTTAACAAGACCCCAGAACTCAGTATTTTCCTTAGAAATAATGGAAGGGTTGGTTGTAACACCTGCTAAGGGATAAAATTCGTTGCAATGCTTGATTGCGGCCAAATCTGCGGTATCTAAAATATAAATCATAGTTAGTTCTCCTTATTTAATAATTTCAATTCCGAGAATCTTACAGAGGTCTTCAATAACGCCTGTGTTATCGCCGTAAGAAATGATATAGTGCTGACACATAACATTCTCTGCAAATGCCGGAACATCATCGAGTTCAATTAAAAGGCCGGGCAACTGTGGAGCCGGCTGAGTCCAACCTGCTTCTTCCCATTTCGGAGGAGTTTTACCGTTGCCTTTGACCATATGCATATAATATTTACCGTCAATAGTGGTAAGACGGCACATTGTGAGTTCGCCGGTTTTAACCTTGCTGACATTCAAGATACCTTCTGAAAGCTCGCCGAAGGCGGCAGGCATAACGGTAACCTCGCCGTCAACAACTGCGGCAGGAACATAGTCGGGAACGCCGGCAATTACGCTATCCTCGAAGAACTCATAGAATTCAAGATAAGGCGCTGCCTGACCGGTAACATACTTAACCATCATCTGAGTAACGCTGCCAAGACCGTCGTTCTCAGGAATGGTGCAAAGACCAGCCTCATCAGCCAAAAGCATAAAGATAGGAGCGGGAGGGAAGCCAAGAAGCTTCTTCATACCGTCAACATCTTTCAAAGAAATAGCGTCGTATCCGCGTTCATCGCAGATAGATTTAACTGCCAGGTAATATCCTGCAGCCTTTTCGAGACCTTCTCTCTTGGCTTCTTTCAAGAATTTCCACTTAGAGATGCATTTATCAATAACTTCCTGCTTCTGCTCGGCAGTAACCTGCTGATAACGCTGTTCCATCTCGAGCATTTCGAAGGTTTCAATTTCTGTGCCAACAACTCGCTTTAAAGAAGGTCCGTCAACCTGAGTTCCGTAAAGGTTCATATCGCGGTAGCCTGCCATACCTGCTTTTGCATGGCGAAGCTTTGCAGCAGCAGAGGCAGCAACGCCGAACTGAGCAACCTTTTTGGAGTTGCAGGGAAGACCGATAATATCATAAACATATTTGAAGTTGTAACCGAGGTCATAGAAGGTCTTGCGGATAGCGGTTGTTCCTGCCTGGTCAGCGGTGGTAACAATTCTTCCGTCTTCCATCCAGCCGCAAAGTCCCCATAAAACCATGGGCTTGTGGCGGAAATGCTCAGTCACCTTAACAACTGCATGAGTAGGAATCCAACCTGCTATACAAACAACGAGGTAATCAAACTCCTTGCCCTTTAAGGCGTCGATTGCCATATTGACATCCTTTTCCTCGTAGTCATCGGTTACGGGGTAAACGCTGATGCATTCAACACCCTCGTTTTCGAGAGCTTTTAATGCGTCTGCACATTTTTTTATAATAAGTTCCTTAGGTGTGTTGACTTCGCCAAAGCCAACGAATGCCGCTTTTGCCATAATATATCATCCTTTCGGTTAAATAATATTCAAAATATTGTCTGCTGCTTTGTAGTTTTCATAAGCCTTGGAATAGTCAGTTCCTTTGGGACTGAATGAGTCCTTAACGCTTATCATTTCAGCCGCTTTTGCGACCGATGCAAAAACGCCTGTTCCAACACCCGCTAAAATAGCGCCGCCAAGACAAGCGGTTTCTTTGTTTTTAAGTGTCTGCAAGGTTTTGCCGGTCATATCGGCTTTCATCTGGCACCATAACGGGCTGTTTGCGCCACCGCCCATTGCGCGAATTTCGTTAACGTTGAGGTTTAAATACTCAAGATTTTCGCGCAGCGTGGAAGATATTGCTTCCATAATTGCTCTGACAAAATGCCCTCTTGTATGTTCGGTTGTGAGCCCTGTAAAACTGCCTCTTGCGTTAGGGTTGTATTTCGGCATGGTGGAGCCGCAAAGATAAGGCAGGAAGGTCAATCCGTCAGCGCCCGGTGCTATATCCTTAGCTAAATCGTCGAGCTCAGCAAAAGAAAATTCCTCGCATAGAGCGTTTTTAAACCATTTAAGCGCCATGCCTGCGGTTGAAGACCATGAGAGCAGACAATACTTGCCGTCATAATTATAATGGCAGGGAATGATGCTGTTTTCCTTATATTCGGGAACGGTATCGCAGGGGCTAAAGATAACCATAGTGGTTCCAGTCATTTCACTGACAATGCCTTTTTTGATAACACCTGCACCTATAGCACCTGAAACCTGGTCCATAGCGCCGGTAACAACTTTAATGCCGTTATAATCCCCGAGATAAACGCCGCTATCATATAAAGTGGGGAGCATTGTGGGCTCAACGCCTATAAATTCCAGCATCTCGTTCCACCAGCAAGAGTTGTTTATATCAAAATAAATGGTGGAGGATTGCAAGGTTTTCTCGGTAGCAAACTTACCTGTGAGCTTATAAAGAAGATAATCCTCAAGCAAGAAAATCTTTTTGGTCTTAGCCCAAACGTCAGGCTCGTTATTCTTAACCCATAAAAGCTTGCAGGCAGGCCAGGTTGCAGTGATTTCAGGTTGACCTGTTATTTCATAAACCTTTTTTCTGCCGAAATGCTTTTCTATTTCTTCGGCTTCTTTAGTGGCGCGGTTATCAAGCCATACGATAGCTTTTCTAACAGGGTTGCCCTCTTCATCGGTCAATATAAGGGTTTCGCATTGGGTATCTATCGCCAATGCATCAACCGAAACATCCAAATTTGCCAACTCTAATTTAACAATATCCCAATATTTTATAGCTTCAAACTCAACGGTGTCACCGTGAGATTCCAAGGTGTAATCAATATTGTTATTGTAAAGCATTTTAAGGGTTTCATCAAAAACGGCAGTTTTTACAGATGTTGTTCCAACATCAATTCCCATTAAATTCATATAAAATTACCTTTTCTGCTGAAGGGTGTAATGAACGTCAAAAGCTTTTTCTTCATCGGTGAATTTACGGAGAGTATTGATAACTTCACCGTTGTTCCACTTTCTGTCATCAACGTCATCGGTTGTTCCCATAACGGTAACATTAAGCTGTCTGCGACGTGCGCGAACATGGTCCCAGTCGATGAAATAAACGTGAGCAAATTCGCCACCATCTAAAACACCGTCTTTAATGGTCATGGTTTCGCTTCTGCCGAAGAAGCAACTGCGGAGATGGCCGTCAGTATTCATACTTGTAAAATCACCGGGCTCGTTAACATATCTGCCGAACTGAGAATGAATAGGGCCGGGATGACGGTAGTCGCCCTCGTTGGTGTAATCGGGAATCATCTTTCTCATAATATCAAGCAGGTCATGCTGGAGATACTCAAGGTCAAATGAATCGATATCATGTGAGCATTCCTGAACCATAACCGAGCAGGTTGTATGGTGAGAAGCAATGCAAACGGTTCCGTTTTTAATGCCCGATGCTTCAACAATTTCAATGATTTCCTTCGAAACGTCGTGGAAGGTCGGTATCCAACCTCTTGACTGAAGCTCTAATTCTTTCTGATAAACTTTAAATTCCATTTTAAATTTCTCCTTTTATGTAAATTCCAATTTATATCAAAGGTTAAACCTTTAACTTCTTATAAAAATGAGTTGCAGCAAGAACGAGTATTGCTGTTATTGAAAACATCAACAATACAAACGAATAAAAAATATCCCAGCCGCCGCCATCAACAAGAGCGCCCGAAACGGCAGGGCCTATTGCGGCACCCGCACTGGCAGAACCGTTTAAAATAAGCGCCGTTGTTGCTGAGTTGATATGGCGGTTCAACTTTAATGGCAGATAGGTGCATATAAGGCTGCAAACACCGCGGTTAAAACAAACGGTTAAAATTCCGAGAAAAACTGCAAATGCGACATTAAAATCAAAAAGGAAGATTAAAAGTCCGCAGGGTAGTAAGCCTAAAATACTATAAGCCCTGGAAACTTGGCCGAAAGTTTTTTTCCATCTTTCGCAAAGAGAATAAGCAAAGGTTGTTGCGATATATGAGCAAATATAAAGTAACGATGTTATAAGAATTGAATACGAAGAATCAAGATGGAAAACATCATTAAGGAAGGTTGGGAACCAATTGGAAAGAGTATAATATGATATGCAGACAAACACGGCTACCAAGGCGCAGAAGCCAATGGTGAGGTATAGATGATGCCGTTTATCTAACAAGTCTTTTTCTCGTGCGCCGTTATCCATTGGTTTTGGTTCTTGCGGTTTTTCGGGAACATAAGGAGAAATAGTTTTTTCGATATAGCGGTCAGCTATAACAAAAAATATAATTGCAACTATTCCTATTCCTGCAAAAAGGAAAAACGCCCATTCCCAGATGCCGTTTTGAACAAATATAGGCGCAACCAAATACGTTATAATGGTGCCACCTATAAAACCGGTGCTCATAATACTGCAGGCGCTTCCAATCATATAAGGGGGCAAATATTTGCCAAGGAAATACATACATCCACCCCAGCTTGTCGCCTGCAGAATGCCGTTTAGCGCCATAAGTATCCATAATTGATAGACGTTGGTGGCAAACGGAATTATTCCATATAGAACCGAAGAGATTGCAATGGTAATCAACATCAGTTTTCCTATATTAACTTTTTTGACAAGGGGAACCAATGCCAACTGCGCTACACAGTAGGTTACATAGTATGCAGTAAGGCCGAGGCCGACCTTGGCGTTGGTTTCGCCGAATTTTTTTACAATTTCAACGATTTCCGAACTATATACCATTTTGATACAAACGGTTGATGCATAGAGGAAAACACAGGCGGCAATAAGAAGCTTATAACAATTTGTTGCTTTTTTATCCAAGATAATCAGCTCTTTTCCTAAATGGTAGCAAGACCGCAAATATGCTTACTTATGGTTTTCGTCGTAGGCTTTTCTGACGGCGGCAATCATTTCTTCTGCCAATGCCAACGGATTTTCTGCCTTAGCGATTGCGCTTGAGCAACCGGAAGCTGATGCACCTGCTTTAATTATATTGTAGCAATCTTCGCCCTTGCTGATTCCTGCAGAGGGGAAGGGTTTGATATCGGGGTTGATTTCTCTGATGACGCGAATAACTTCGTCAACATATTCCTTATCGGCGGGCTTGCCTGTTCCGATAAGCTCGGTAGGCTCTGCAACAAGAATGTTGGGACCTAACTTTGCGATAGCCTTAACCTCATCAATACTGTCAGCGCAAACCATGGTCGCAAGACCCAGTTCATCAGCTCTTTTGATAGCCTCAGCTATTTCATCAATTGTGAGCTTGTGTTCGGCGTGGTTAAGCATAACGCCAACTGCACCTGCATCCTTAACTGCCTCGCCCAAGGTTCTGCCCATTCCTTTGCCTACGGGAATGCTATCCATATGCTGAGAATAAACATGGATGCGCTTAGTGTTCTCGGCTATGTATCTTATTTCGGTATCGGGAACATCAAGAATAACGTCAACACCGTATTTTTTAGACAACTTATCAAGCCCCTTTGCGATTTTCAAAAGGGTTTCACCATACATATAGCATTTGGGGCCATATTCAAAAAACGGTTCGCTGATTTTATAATTTTTAAGCATAATAAAACTCCTTACTGTTTGTTGTTAAGTCTTTCTCCAACAGCGCCGCCCGGATGAATAAGGGCGAACTGCTCGTTTTTATAATCGGTTTCTTCAATCAATGCCGTCTGCAAAACATGGAAAATAACTGCCAAGGAGGTTGAAGAGGTTGTGCCCTGGGCGTTATATTTATCGGTTTCTCGATTGACAAACTGCTTAAGCACAACATCGGCTTCCTGAGCCAAAGGCGATTCAAGATTCTCGGTTATTGCAATAATCTTAACACCCTTTGCTTTGCAGATTTCGAGTATTGGAATAAGCTCTTTGGTTTTGCCGCCGCGTGAGGCAAAAACACAAACGTCGCCTTGCTTTAAAAATCCTGTTCCGCCGTGAACCGCTTCGGCAGGAGAGATAAATCTTGCAGGGCGCTCAATGCAACACATAAGGTGAGCAAAATGCTGGCAGATAATGCCCGAATGGCCGCAACCTGTGCAACCGATTCTTTCGGCGTTTTTGAGTAGCTCTACTGCGTCAGAAAAAGCGGTTTCATTGAAATAAGAGGACATGATTCTTATACACTCAGACTCTATTTCATAAACCGCTCTGATTTGTTCTAATGTTTCTTTTTTCATAGTAAACCAACCTTTTCTTTCGTTTCGTTTCGAATTTGGTTTATTTTCCTTTTGATTATAGCAGTGAAGGAGCGGTTTGTCAATCGTTCCTATTACTAAAAACTCAAATTTGTTATTAGTGATTTTTGGCTATTTATAAAAGGCAAAAGCCAAAAAACTTCATTTAAAAAGTTAATTTGCCAAATAGACTTTTGGCTATTGAAAAGTATTATCCCCGGCGCATTATATGTGCTATGAAAATGCAGGTTGGGACCTCTGTTTAAAGGATGTTGGAAAATTTCCGTATTCAAAGAGAATTTGACAACTTAGTTAAAAAATGTTAAACTCTCATAAAAGAGGTGAAAAATATGCTTCCAACATCTGTTGCCGAAAGGCGAAACGCTATTATAGAAATTCTCAATGAAAAGGGTAGAGTTTCGGTTAAGGAGTTAAGCGCGCTTTTCTCGGTTTCAAGCGTTATTATAAGAACTGACCTTGATGAGCTTGAAAAGCAGGATATGTTGACCCGTGTTCATGGCGGAGCAATAACCAGCTATAAATCTTATTATGATATGGGCATTGTTCAGCGTTCTAATACCAACGCAGAGGAAAAGGAAGCAATTGCCGAGAGAATAAGCAAAATGATTAAGGATAACAGCACCATTATTCTCAACGCGGGAACAACACCGCTTTTTGTTATGAGAGCGATAAAGGATAAGAAGGTTACCATTTTAACCAACTCGATTGCTTTAGCGTTAGAGGGCGCCGCAAATCCAAATTTCAGAATAATCCTTTTAGGCGGAGATGTTGATTCTAATTATCAGTTTACCTATGGTGTTTCGGTGCTGGGAAGCCTTGCGCAATACACCGCCGATTTACTTATTTTATCGGTTGATGGGGTTGATGCGGCCCATGGAATTTCAACCTTCTATCACGCTGAGGCCGAAATCTGCTGCGCAATGATGAAGCATGCGAGAAAAACGGTAGTTGCTGCCGATTATAGCAAAATCGGAAGAATTGCATTTGCAAAAATAGATGCGCTTACTTCGGTAAACTGTATAGTAACCAATAAAAAAGCCCCCGCGCTTTGCTTAAAGGATTTTAAAACCAAGGGCGTTGAGGTAATAACAGTAAACTAAAATTGAAAGCCGACAGGAAAAATCCTGTCGGCTTTTTTTATTTCTTATTGAATAAAACGCCATAGTAATCGTTAGCGAGAACCTTTTTAGAGAACTGCAGCTTGTTGCTGACAATTGAACTGATGCGCTTTATATAATCGTTATCAACAGCAGCACCTTCGGTAGCAGGTGTAAAGGTTTTGGTTTTTGCATTATAGAAGCCTTCGGTGGTAAGCCAACTGCGGTTAGACCACATAACGATTGGCTCGGCATCTGAGAAAACATCGCGGCCAACAAGCAATCTTGAATCAAATTCCATTCCAAAAAGGTTAGAAACGGTAGGAACGATATCAAGGCTGTAAACAGGGGTATCAACAACTATGTTTTTATCCTCAATGCAACCGCTCCAGATTATCAGTGTTGAGTGGTCGCGCTGCTTGCAGTTTTCCACCTTATAGCCATAAAGCTCATCAAGATAGCTTTCATCGTTGCCCCAAGCGGCGCTCTTGTCAAGTCCGTAAGGATAATGGTCGGTGCCTAAAACTATAACGGTATCGTCTGCAATGCCTGCCTTTTCGAGCTGGGAAACAAGGCTGGTCAGCGCTTTTTCAAGCTCATAGTTTGCGGCATGGTAGCATTTAATGGTTTCCGAAGCTTCCATATCCTTGTAAACCGAATAATTGCGGTAAGACATCATATTGCCGTTTCTCGAATAACCGCAATGACCGCTGACTGTCATATAATAAACGCTGAACGGTTGCTTATTGATATAATCGGTAATGGTGAAATCTATCATTTCAAGGTCGCTCTGCGGCCAACAGTTCTTAACGCCCTTTTCCATTCCGTTGCCCATACCGATAAACTTATCATATCCGATATTTTCATGGGTTTTGTTGCGGCTATAGTAGGTGTATGAGTTGTTGTGATATGCGAAGCTCGTATAATTCAGTCTGCGAAGCTGGTTGCCGAGAGTGAAATACATATTTTTGCCCGGAGTCTGCTGCATACTGCGGACAGAGCCCGAGGGAGCAAGACCTGTGAGGTTAGTATATTCTCCGCCGGTGGTGCTTCCGCCCCAGTCAGGCTGATAATAATCGGTAAACTTAATACCCTTATTCGCAAGGCGGTAAAGAGTAGGGGTCATAACGGGGTCAATAACCTCGCTTGAGAATGCCTCGGCAGTTATCATAATAAGGTTTTTGCCTTTAAAAATTCCAGTATATTCATTTTGCTTTGAGGGGGTTAAGCCGGCAACATAGGAATGAAGCGATTTCAATGTTGAACTTCCGGTGCTTTCTGCTAATGCTGCAAAATCAATATCCAGTTTATTTTCGCCGTAAACTATAGGCTCAGGTTCGGGCGGCTCAACCGGGGTTATAACCTCAACATTATCAAACTCGCCTGCTTCTTCATCTCCGATAATAATATCCTCAATATCCAAACGCAGTGCAGTAAACATTCCGAAGCCTGTAAAGGCACTATTAAACTCATATTCCTTTGAATAAACATTGCGGTCAGGCGAAACATAATGAGCAAAAAGGTGAGCGCCGATAAAAAGAACAACCGAGGCCACTGCTAAAGATATGCGAATTGTGTTATGATGCGGCTGCTCATCTCTGCAACCTCTGTGGCTCATAAAGCCGTAAATAACTATGGGCAGAGCAATAATGATAATGCGCCACCAGTTAGCCAGAATAAGCGTGAAAACATTGCCCGAAAAGCCTTCCGCAACACCGCCGAAGCCGATAAAAATAGAGGAAAGGCTCATAAAGTTTTTAAATGCATTCTGAATTAAAAATTCCGCAATGGTCAAAACACCGTAAATTCCGGTAAACACAATAACGAGTATTCGGTTTACAAAAGTGCTTTTAAAAATTGAGCAGATAAAAGCGGTAAACGCCGAAAGCGAAATTGCAAAAAGGAGAACGGTTAAAAATCTTAAGGGGATAAACTCTCCCGGAACCCAAAAATGAAGCAGCACTTCGTCAAAAACAATGGCAAAAAGCGCAAACATCCAGGGCTTTATTTTGGTTGACATAATAAAATCATAAGCTTTTTTCAAGACTCCGATTCTCCTTTCCAAAGGTTATAAAACATTATATTACTTTTTTTCTGTAATTTCAACAAAAAGTAATAAAAACCGCCAAAGTTTTTCAACCTTGGCGGCTCCTTGGGTTTGACTATCCTTTAAAATCAAAATCTGCTTTTTTGGCAACCGAAATTTCTTCTGAATCCACTGTAACTTCATCGCACAAAATCAAATCAGGATCACCCCAGGTTCTTACAAGGGTATCTCCCTTCAGGTTTTTAACGGTAACTTTCTCAAAAGAGATTTCTCCGTGGTTTCCGGCATGCATAAGCGCTGTAGAGGTGCTACCATCTCTCATTTCGAATGAGCAGTTCTTAAAGTCCATCTTAAAAGGCACCGAGCCATCGCCATAAGCCAACATATGAAGATTGCAATCTTTTACAGTTACATTTTCGAAGAGGTATCGTCCCGCGGGGGAACCCTGCTGCCAGGTTTCCATGCCGCTTAAGTTTAAGCGGACCAAACGGTCAACATTATCAAGCTCACAATTCTTAACGATAATATTATCGGGTTCAGTCTGAACTGTTCTTGAACGGTCTACAAAATATGTAAGGAACGAAACGCAGTTTTTACGAGCGGTAGGTGAATCGGCAACCGATGCAGCTTTTTCTTCGGGTGTTAAAGAACCGCGGAAGGCATACTCGCAAGGGCCCTTTGCTTTAACGTTTTTAATAAGTATATTTGTGCCTCCGAAGCGGAAAACACTACAAGCAGATGAAAAATCGCAATCGTGAATATAAGCGTTAATATTATCAAATCCTGCAACGGTATCATCGCCTGTTTTGGCAACACAGTTTCTTACCTCAACGTTTCGGCATCCGCGGAAATGATATCCGTCATGGCCGCCCAAAACGGTAACATTGTCAATAACGATACTCTCGCAACTAAAGTTGCAATGAGCCCAGTTTCCCGTATCTTTTGCGGTATAACCCGAAAAATAAAGATTGCGGCTATGTTGAGCGTTTATTCCGTGGGGACCTCTATATTTTTCTTCGCCGTCAGCGTTATAGCAATTCTGACCGTCGATACCCGAGCCCTCTTCACCGATAACGCGAACGTTTTCGGCAGAGATAATTCTGATAAGACCGTAGTTCCAGTTGTTTCCCGGTAAATATAATGAATCCTGAGAACCGCATTCAAGACGCTGCTTTGCAGGGAGCATCGGTCCGTAGTATAGCCACTCTTTAGGTATAGGTTCAATTTTATCCTCTCTAAAATTGTAATAATCATTAGGGTTTTTAGAACCGTAAAGAACGGCATCTTTTTCTAAATAAAGAGTCATATTACTGCGAAGACGGATATCGCCGATAAGGTAATTTCCTTTAGGAACTCTGACCTCGCCGCCGCCTGCCAAAAATACTGTATCAATAGCTTTTTGAAAAGCCTCAGTTTGCAAAGTGTCAAGTGTAGGTTTTACACCAAAATCAAGAACATTTACTTTCATTTTAGTCACCTCATAGTTTAGGATTTATTGAAATTGTAACCTAAGTGATCAATTTTTGCAAGTGTAACAAATAAAAAATTAAGGACCTTGGGATATTTCCCAAAGTCCTTTAACGGTTTATCAATCATTTAAATAAAGGTTTTGCATTCCAAATGGTTTTTGCATAATCGTCAATAGAACGGTCGGCAGAGAAAATACCCGCTTTTGCAATATTAACGAGCGACATTTTTGACCATCTTTCCTTATCGTTATAAAGCTCGGTTGCTTTGCTTTGAGCCGAGCAATAATCCTCAAAATCTGCAAAAGCCATATAGTAATCAGACTCGAGCAAGGCTTTAGACAAAGCGGGGAACTGCATTCCTCCTATGCCTGCAGTAATAAAATCAACCGCGCGCTTTAATTTGGGATTATTTATATAATAGGGGTTGGGGTTATAGTTGTTGCGAAGCTTTAAAACCTCAGGAGTGCGCATACCGAAGATGATAATATTGTCATCACCAACGGCTTCGTGAATTTCAACGTTTGCGCCGTCCTCAGTGCCCAAAGTAATAGCGCCGTTAAGCATAAGCTTCATATTACCCGTGCCGCTGGCCTCGGTTGAAGCCAGAGAAATCTGCTCCGAAATATCGGCCGAAGGGATCATAAGCTCCGCCATTGTAACGCGGTAGTCTTCAACGAATAAAATCTTGATTTTATCCTTAACTGCAGGGTCGCATTCAATAACTTTAGATAGAGAATGAATCATCTGAATTATCTGCTTTGCAAGATAATATCCGGGAGCCG
>JAZOQD010000141.1:0-4381 GCA_045655925.1 Acutalibacteraceae bacterium
GACCTTCGTCCTGCTGCTATTATTGATAAATTCGATATGAGAAAGCCTATTTATTCCAAGCTTTCTGCTTTAGGTCATCTTGGCCGTGAGGAATTAGGAGTTAAATGGGAATTGACCGATAAGGTTGAAGAATTAAAAGCTGCTTTATAAATTAAAAAACCGCTCTGAAATTCAGAGCGGTTTTTATTATCTTATTTCTAAAACATTAACATCGCCAATATCGCCGACTAAATAAATGGGATACTCGTTAAGCTTTAGCTTATAAATACCGTTTTTAGATTTTAATTTTGTTTCGTTGCCGAAGGCGTCGAATAATTTAAGCGTTTTAGCAGTTAATGATAATGTGACTTCTTTATCGGCAGTAACGGTATTGCAGGCGAGCAATTTTTTATTGAATTTGCGGCTTATAAAGCGAGTGAGTCTAACATTGCCGTCGTCTGCATCAAAAAAGCCGTCATTATCAGCCTTTGCCATACAGTAGTTATGACCTGCAAGAATCAAAAACGACCTTGTTGGAATAAAGAGCTTACCATTGTGTGCCTTAACGTGCTTAACGCCGGATACCATTCCAAACTGAAATTCGCGGTCATATTCAATGGTTCCTTTTTTCTCAAAATTATAGAAACAGTTAAAGGCTGCGAGGTCACGCGATTTTAAATAGATGCAACTTCGTGAGTTGAAAAAGCCTTTTCTGTCCTCAGAATCCAGTTGGGAGGCGCTATATCCGAGTTCGGTGTTCCACATTGGGAGAGTTTTATTATATTTTGCTTTAAACTCATCGCGATACCAGCCGACTATATTTTCCATAACTCTTTTTTCAAGCGAATCAATACCTCCGTATGGATGAATAGCAATAGCATCAACGCAATCGCAAAGACCGCTATCAAGGCATTCATTATAGTATTCTTTAGGTAGGCGCTTAGATATATCAGTCTTTTTAAGACCTAAATATGTCATACCGAAGGCGCAAACCTTATTATCCTTATTTGCCTTATGGATAAGGTCTGCGGCGACTTTGGTCATAGTCATATATACATCGCCCGGAGCTCTGCGATAGTTGAAGGTGGTCATATTCGGCTCATTCCAGATTTCGTAATATCTTGTATAATCGCCGATTTCCTTTAGCATAAATTCTATATATTTCTTATAGCCTTCTATTTGTTTTTCGGTTTCGGGAATAGTGAAACTGCGGACAGCTTCATAATGAGTCGGCATTCTGCAAAGTAGAGCTAAAACATCCATATTATTGGCTTTTAGTTCATCATAAAAATCTTTTTCAGATGATTTTGACCAATCGAAATTATTAGGCTCTAATTCAAAATTATTCCAACCGAGTTCAAGCCTTGCTCCACCAATATTTGCTTTGCGGAGCATATCAATTCCTTCTTTGGTAACTTTTTTGCTACCATACCATTGAAAATGAGCGTTTATTAAAACTTCGCGGTTTAAGACGCCATTTTTATCGGTCTTAATAACCGCAAAATCTAAAAGCTCGTAATTGGTTTTAAAGCCTTTGCCGCTTATAGTAACAAAAAGCTTATATGTATCGCAAACTTTAAGCTTTCCGAGGTTTAATTTTGTTTTTATCTCGGTGCTGTTATTAAAATTTAGATCTTCATTTAATGTTAAAACAGTATTTCCGCTATAATCGATGATCTTATATTCTGCAACCGCGCTAAAGGGAAACTTTTTAAAAAGGGAATACTTAACATTTATAATTTTGCTTTTTTTATGCCATTCAAAAGTGTTTCCCGTTTCTTTAATGGATGCCGAAGCAAAAATTGGGTTCGTTCTGCCTTCTACTAGAGTAACATTTTTAATAGCAATTGGGGACTCTGATTTAAATGAACGCTCTGAATCGGTTTCCGAGGTCATAATTTCAAAATCATAACAATCGGAATTAAAGAGAGCATCTTTAATTATAAATTTTTGAGTTTTCCATTCATTAGTGCCTTTAGTATATATTGTTTCTAGAATTGCATCCGGCAAGAAGACAGAGCTATAGCATATTCTTAAAAAGCCTTGTGGGCCGTCAAAATATGTAATTGATAAAGAGTATTCGGTCCCGTTAAATGTGTTGCTACGGTCAGTTTCGTTTAATTTAAAGCGAATGCGATAGGTTTCCTTATCCAAAATAACCGAAGGCTCATTATTTAAGTTAAATTTTGGGTCGATTCCGCAGAAAGTAACCTCTTTAAAATCGCCGAATTGGAAATTTTCCTTAAAATCAACACTATAGTTCTTGCTCATAATCTGCACCTCGTTTTACATAAAAAGGCAAAGTATTATTGGAATAAATATTGCAGGAACAAAGTTCATTACCTTAATTTTTGTTATTTTAAGCATATTGAGCGCTAAAGCAATGATTATAAGATTTCCGACAAAAGTCATTTGGGAAATCATATAATTTGAGAGGAAATTGCCTGCAAAATAAGCAATCAAAGTTATGGCGCCCTGATATACAAAAACAAAGCCGGAAGACAAAACAACGCCGATGCCCAATGATGATGCAAAAACGATAGCCGCAATAAAGTCGAGCACAGTTTTTGCAAAAATGGTTGAATTATCACCCATAAGTCCGATTTGCATTGAACCGACGATGGTCATAGCGCCGACGCAGAACAAAAGACTTGAGGTAACAAAGCCCTCTGCAACGCTTGAATTACCGCTTTTTGACTTAAATTTTTGCTGTAATTTATCGCCAAGGTTGTTTAGCAGCTTATCAAGATCGATTAGCTCGCCGATAATTGTTCCTATAACCATTGAAAGAATTATAAGTATAATATTCTGCGAATAAACGATAGGGTCATTATCAAATGTAATATCTTTAATACTGCCGGTAAGACCGATCAGTAATGTGCAAAGACCGAGTGCTTTCATAAGCATCGATGAAAGCTTCTCGGGGATAGCCTTGCCGAGTAAAATGCCGATAAAACCTCCAATTATAACGCCTATACTGTTAACAATAGTGCCTGTCATTAAAAAGGTTGATATACTTTTGATTATTTCGTCCATTTTAATTCCTACTTTGCAAATTGACTGTTATAAAGGTCATAATAGAAGCCTTTTTTATTGAGCAGTTCTGAGTGATTACCTTTTTCTATAATGTTTCCGTCTTTTAAAACGAGAATGATATCAGACTCTCTGATGGTTGAAAGTCTATGAGCAACAACAAAGGATGTTCTGCCTTTCATCAGCTTTTTAAATGAACTGTTGACATACATCTCGGTCATAACATCGATTGAGGAGGTTGCTTCATCAAGAATGAGAATAGGAGGGGGAGATAGCATAACCCTCGTTATACAGAGTAACTGCTTTTGTCCCTCAGAAAGATTTCCGCCGCCCTCGTCAATAACCGTATCATACTTATCGGGTAAACGTTTTATAAAGCTATGAGCATGGGTAGCCTTTGCGGCGGCTATGATTTCTTCTTCGGTGGCGTTGGGGCAACCAAAGGTAATATTATCTCTGATTGTTCCTTTTTTAAGCCAGGTTTCCTGCAGAACCATACCGTAATTTTCTCTTAATGATTCTCTTGTAACCGTGGTTATATCAACACCGTCAACCTTAATAGTTCCGCTTGTAACATCATAAAAACGCATAAGCAGGTTAATAAGGGTTGTTTTTCCTGAGCCTGTCGGACCAACAATAGCAACACGCTGACCCGGGTGAACATCTAAATTGAGATTTTGGATAAGCGGTTTATCGGGCGAATATGAAAAATTAACATTAGTAAATGAAACCGCGCCCTTAGAAGAGGGAAGAACCAGCATATTTTCATTAGATATTTCCTCAGGA
Source organism: Acutalibacteraceae bacterium (assembly GCA_045655925.1). Taxonomy (GTDB): domain Bacteria; phylum Bacillota; class Clostridia; order Oscillospirales; family Acutalibacteraceae; genus UMGS172. Next base: position 3,799 of record JAZOQD010000141.1, read on the forward strand.
ATGTCAATAAATTCAAAGGTTCTTTTTGCGCAAACATAGGAGTTCTGAAGTTCACTGATAACACCTGAAATCTCGTTAAAGGGGTTTGCATATTGGCTCGAATAACTAAGCAGAGCAGTTAAAGCACCAACGGTAAATGCGGGGTTGTTAATAACAGAGATTGCGCCAAACAGGCAAACTGAGGCATAAATAACCGCGTTGATAACTCGTGTTGACGGGTTGACCATCGAGGAGAAGAAAATTGCTTTAAGAGAATATTTTCTCAAGCGTTCGTTAATTTCATTAAAAGTATCAATAGTTTCTTCCTCAGCCGCAAAAGCTTTAATAGTTTTCTGATTTTCAATTATCTCATCAATGAATCCGGTTTGCTCGCCCTTTGTTTTTGACTGAAGCATGAACATATCGTGGGTGCTGTTTGCAATAAATCTTGCAACAAGCAGGGAAACGGGAGTCGCTAAAATAACAATAAGCGATATTTTCCAGTTGATTGTAAGCATTAAAACAAGAGTTCCGATTATGGTTAAAACACCTGAGAACAACTGCTTAAAGCCCATAAGCAAGCCATCTGCAAAGGTTTCCACAT
>JAZOQD010000142.1:0-7242 GCA_045655925.1 Acutalibacteraceae bacterium
TAGCATCTACACCGAAGGCTTCCAGAGCGTGATCGGTGGAGGAGGTAAGAAAAATAATAGGGCTTTTTATATCACGGTTACGAAGCTCCGTGGCGATACTCATACCCGTAACACCGGGCATATAGATATCCAAGAGATAAACGTCGTATATCGTGCCTTTCTCGGTCATGTCAACAAGCTCTGACGGAATGTTGAAAACATCCGCCTTGTAAGGCACAGCCTTTTCTTCCATATAAAGTTTCAGCATACGCTCAGCCGAATCACAAAACTCTTTTTCATCGTCACATATAGCGATTTTAAGCACTACATCACCTTCTTTCCAACGCATTTGTGCGTGGGTATAATTTCGTAAATTACACTATATCATAAATTCTTTCAAATTTCTACGTGTTTTTATCATTCAAATAAATTTTTGTAAAACAAAAGAGTAAAATAAAAAAATGTGTCGGGATTACAGTCTTGAAATCCCAACACATTTGTCACTTTATGATACATCTTTCAACTCTTTTTCTTCCGCCACGCTTTGCGCGGTCTCTAACATATTTTCTGCAAAAATGGCATACCCCTTGGTGCAGTCATCAACAAATACGTGAGTTACGGCGCCGATTAGTTTGCCATTTTGTATTATGGGACTACCGCTCATCCCCTGCACTATTCCGCCCGTTTTTGCGATTAAATCCTTATCGGTAACCTTGATAATCATATTTTTAACTGCGCTCGCGTCGTTTGCAAATGCTTTTTCTATAACGCAGTCATAGTATTTGGGTCCCTCATCATCCAAGGTGCATAGAATTTTCGCTTTTCCTATCTTTATCTCCTGCTTTAAGGCAATCTTTGCAGTAACATCACCCGAAATATTATGACAGTTCACACCATAAACGCCGGTTATTGAATTTTTACTCATATCAGCCATTTGTCCGCCTGAGAAAATACCATGAAGCTCGCCTGTCTCATCTGCTGTGGATTTTTTTATGCCAACTATTTCTGCACCGACGAACTGTCCGCTTTCGGCAGGGATAAGCATCCCTGTATCGCTATCGCATATACCATGGCCCAAGCCTGCAACTATATCAAGACTCGGGTTATAAAAGGTAAGCGTTCCAATGCCCGCGGTGCTATCCCTCAGCCACATTCCCGCTTTATAGTTGCCGTCTAAAGCCGACTGTTTTGGTGTAACCTTAAATGTCAATTCCCTATCATCGCGTTTAACCTTGATTGTAAGTGTTTTTCCGCCGCTTTCTAAAATCGCAGTTCTTATATCCTCGCTTGATTCAACATATTCGCCGTTTATATAGGTTATAATATCGCCCGATTTTAACCCGGCATTAACTGCAGGATTGATACTGCCGTTATGGGTGTCAACATCATTAAAACCAACCACCATTGCGCCCTCGGAATAAACCTTAAGTCCAAAAGGAACACCTAAAACCAAAACCTCATCGCTTTTAGTAACAGTAACCTGAACCCTTTTAACAGGTATAACCCCAAAAAGCGAAACGGTTACATTTTTAGAGCCAACTCCGCTATCTGAGCCAATATTAACCTCCGAGCTTTTTGAACGTTCATTTGAGCAAACAAGATAATCTTTACCATCGAAGTTTAAAGTTTCGTTTTGCTCAATATAATAATTCTCATAAAGTGAGGTATCAAGATAGGCTATCATAGCAAAAACCGCCGCAGACGCGACGGTTAGGCTCCAAAAAAATGATTTGATAATTTTTTTCATAAAAGAACCTCCGTTTTAATTTCCGTCCTAATTTATCTTTCCTCATTTTGAAGATAGGTTTTATTTCAAAATTTTCATAAACTGCCTTCTTGACCCAAATAAAACGGAATTAAAAGCGGCGTTCGATAATTATTTGAAAATTTACCTTAATTGGTGTTAATTTAATTTTAAAACATCAGAAATAAATGATGTTGAGCGCGATTTCGGCTTAACCTGATAAAAGCCGTCGCAATCAACTAAAATTGAATCCTCTCCGATAACCTTAATATTTTCCCAAGCTATGCGCTGGTCATTTTCTCTGCCAAATATTCCGAGCATTCTTTTGCCAAATATTATTATTGAAACAAGGCGGCCCGTTTCGGTATCAATCTCAACATCAGATAAATAGCCTAAAATGGTCCCATCCTTAATACAGACAACTTGCTTTTCGCGCATATCATAAATCCCTAAATTCATAAAATCACCCGCATATATTTATGCGAAAATTTAAAAATTCATTCGTTTTTGATTTTATCGAGAACGCCTTTTTCGATTCTCGATACCTGAGCCTGCGAAATTCCGATTTCTTCAGAAACCTCCATTTGCGTTTTCCCCTCTAAAAACCTTAATGCCAATATCCGTTTTTCGCGCTCAGAGAGGGAAAAAATTGCATCCTTAAAGGCAATTTCAGATATCCAGTCGCTGTCATCGTTGCCATCGCCGAGCTGGTCTAATACATAGATTGAATCGCCGTTATCAGAATAGACCGATTCAAAAATCGAAATCGGCTCAACAATGCTTTCCAAGGCTATCACAATATCCGAAACGGGCAGCTCTAAAACCTCTGCGATTTCCTCAACTGAGGGCTCTTTTTGATTTTTTGCAATAAGCGCTTCCTTTGCCTGCATCGCCTTGTATGCAACATCCTTTATAGAGCGACTTATTCGCATTGAGCTATTATCACGTAAATAGCGCCTTATTTCGCCTATAATCATTGGAACTGCATAAGTTGAAAATCTGACCATATGCGATGTATCAAAGTTGTCAATGGCCTTTATAAGCCCGATACACCCGATTTGAAAAAGGTCGTCCATATTCTCCTTGCGGTTGGTAAACCTTTGAATAACACTTAGAACCAGCCTTAAATTTCCTCTGATAAGTTCTTCCCTTGCAGCAGTTTCTCCCTGCTTTACGCGCAATAATAGTTTTTCTTTTTCGCTTTCTTTTAAAACAGGCAATTTACTTGTGTTGACTCCGCAAATTTCAACTTTATTGTAATACAAAAAAATCCCTCCGGAATTTGTTAATACCATTATTGCCGAAAGGATTATTTATAATACTTTAAAAGCATTTAAAAAAATAAAATTTTATATGTATAAAATTAAAAACACCGTTCTGAAATTTCAGGACGCTGTTTTATTCAACTTAGTGGTCCGAATAACTGTCATCATCTTTATTACCAAAGGGATTTTCTATTTCAGGCATATTGCCAAAGCCGCTGGTGTAGCTGGAGGTGCCCTTATCAGCTATTAAAACGCCTATAACTGATTCTACCTCACCGCTTGACCTCTTGACAGTAAAAGAAAGCGTCTGCCCCGGTTTTGTTGTTTCAACAATGCTCAATAAAATCTCACTATCATTAATCTCTATATCATTAACATGGGTTATAATATCTCCCTTTTTTAATTTACCGGCAAAATCGCTATCTTCCGACACCGACTGAACATATATACCCCTCGGCATTTCTTCAATTTTAGAATAAATATAATCAACCTCAGTGTAAGTTATTCCAAGGCGACCTCTGTCAGCCACATAACCATTTTTTATAAGGGAATCAACTATTTTTACAACTGTTTCAGATGGTATCGCATAACCGACACTATCATACTCCTCACCTGCCAACTTTGCAGAGGTTATACCAATTACCTGAGAATACATATTAACAAGCGCGCCGCCTGAGCTACCGGGATTTATAGCAGTATTTGTCTGAATCATTTTAGTTGAATAAGAGGATGTTGTTGTAACCCTGATACCACTCGAAGAAATAATTCCGTTAGTCAGTATCGGCAAGGTTCCTGCGCCCGATGGGAAGCCAACTGCCACAACCTGTTCGCCTATGACAATTTCTGCCGAGTTGCCAAAGACAGCGGGCTTAAGACCCGTTGCCTCAATTTTTAAAACTGCGAGGTCACTTCTTGTATCCCCTGCGACAAACTCCGCCTCATACTCCTTGCCGTTTGAAAGTGTTACAAGGAAACGGGGCGATGAAACATCGGAATATATATGGTCGTTTGTAACTATATATCCGTTTTCTTTATAAATAACGCCGCTTGCAGAGAAAACTGCACCCTTTTTATCGGTCCAAACTGTAATGCTGACAACCGAATCCTTTATTGAATCAAATATCTTAGTATAATCAGAAACGGGCGCGTTTTCACCCTTATTATTAAGGCTGGTTGTATTAAAGCTGGGAAGCTTTGTGCCACCCGCAGTATTCTTGCCGAATATAAATCCTGCAGATACCGCGATAACCAACAGCACTGCAACCGCAATTATTGAAAAGAACACCTTTATACCGTTAGCCGATTGTTTTTCGGCTTCCGGCACTGTTGAAAAAGTAACGGTCGGCTCTTGAGGTTCATTAGTCTTTACGTTTTCTGTGGCAGGCTCATCTATTGAAGCCTTGTCAACTAATGGTTCTTCTGCAGAAGCCTCCTCTAGAACCTGCTCGGATACTTCGTTTTCAATTTCGTTTTCTTCTGTTTTAGGAGAATTACTCAAAATATCCTTATTCTCGTTTTCCAAATTATTGCACCCTTTCATCATTCGCCATTACGGGAAGATAATCTCAAATTCAGTATAAGAGTCCGGCATACTGTGAACCGTTATAGTTGCTTTATGAATATCAACTATTTTTTTAACAATAAATAGACCTAAGCCTGTTCCGTCCTTATTATCGGAGCGTGACCTATCGGCCTTATAGAACCTATCAAAAACATATTGCAGTTCATCAGGGTTAATGCTTTCGCCGTCATTTCTTATTTTAAAATGAACCTTATTCTCGCTGTCTTTTAAAACGGAAAAATCAATTCTGCCGCTTTCATCAGCGAACTTAATAGCATTATCAACAAGGTTAAATACCGCTTGATAAATAAGGTCTCTATCTGCCAAGACGGTTATATCCGCGCCTTCTTGAAGACCATCAACAGTCAGGTTTTTATCCTCAATTCTCTGCTCCTGCGAGAAAAGCACTTCGGCTATAACACTAACTATTGAGACCTCGCCGAAATTGGCTTTCTGCTCGCCCGATTCGAGTCTTGCTAAGGATAGCATTGACTGAACGAGACGCGATAATCTCTTTATTTCCGAAGAAACAATGGATAAATAATATTCTTGCTTATCTTTTGGGATTGTTCCGTCTAAAATACCGTCTATAAAGCCGCCGATAGTAGTCATCGGTGTTCTTAGTTCATGCGAAACGTTGGCAACAAAGCTTCTGCGCATACTCTCAAGCTGAGAAAGCGAATTAGACATTGCATTAAACGATTTTGCAAGGTCAGAAATTTCATCGTTTCCTGATTCGGGAATTCTTGTAGAAAAATCACCTTTAGACATATTATTTGCCGCTTTTGAAAGCAGGTTTATAGGGCGAACAAGCTTTTTTGTTATAAAGAAAATAACAACGAACATAATTATAAGCGGCAACAACGCGCAAACGGCATAAAGGTTTGCAAGCTCGGACCACATAGCCTTCAGAAGTGATGCCGCTGAGGAAATAAGAACATAACCTGCAATACTTCCGTCAGAATTATAATAAGGTGTTGCGGCAGTATAATGTATGTTATTAAAATGATTTCCCAATCTGCCTATTTCAAAAAACTCGCCGTCTGCAGCATTTTCCAAAACCAATTTTGGCACACCCTGATTAGAATGGGAGCAAACCTTTGACTCTCTCCATTCCTTGCAGCTGCACAAGAAAACATTGCCCTCAGTATCGCAAATATAGGCATCACCCGAAACCGCATTCGACACAACATTAGTAATACCGTGAAGGCTTATATAAAAGTTGGTTGAGTTATCAGTTTCGCCCGATATTACCGAAGAAATAGTTGAGCAGTTATCAATAAGCAGCTCTTTTTTCTCGTTAAAAAGATAGTTCGAAACGGTAACGCTCAAAAGCGCGAGTATGATTATCATACTGAGCACCATTGCAATAGCGGTGGAAAGAAAAATCTTATAAAATAATCTGTTTTTCATTTTTTAATTCTGCTTTAATTCAAATTTATAGCCAACGCTCCAAACAGTTTTAATAGACCATTTATCCGAAACGCCCTCTAATTTTTCTCTTAATCTCTTAACATGAACATCAACAGTTCTGGAATCGCCGTAATATTCAAAGCCCCATACCTCATCAAGCAGCTGGTCGCGCGAATACACGCGGTTAGGATTGCTTGCAAGATGATAGATAAGCTCTAACTCCTTAGGCGGAGTGTCAATCTGCTTTCCGTCAACAATAAGCTCATAGTTAGTAAGATTGATTGTCAGCTTATCAAACTTAACAATTTTTTCCGCCTCATTATCAGAGCCGCCTGCTCTTCTTAGCACAGCTTTTACTCTTGCAACGACCTCCTTTGAATCAAAAGGCTTTGTAACATAGTCATCAGCGCCTAAATCAAGACCTAATATTTTATCAAAGGTTTCACCCTTTGCGGTTATCATAATTATAGGAACATCGGAAGTTTTTCTTATAGTCCTGCTAACCTGCCAACCATCTAATTTTGGCAGCATTATATCAAGTAAAATAAGGTCAGGCTCCTCAATGTTAAACTTAACAATAGCCGCTTCGCCGTCATTAGCGATAACGGTGCTGAAGCCTTCCTTTTCAAGATATAATCTCAACAATTCGCATATATTAGTATCATCATCAACAATCAGAATTTTTTTGTTTGCCAATTTTTATGCCTCCAAAATTTTCTTATAACTCATTTTAACCTAATTCAAAGTTTAGTTTATGAATAAATTATTAAATAAATTTATTATATTATTGAAATATCGGCAAAAAAGCTCTAAAAAACAAAGGAAAAGAAAAAAGCCGCCTCAGGCAAAACCTGAAACGGCCTTAAGAATTCAGAAAATTATGCCTCTTCCTTCATCTTTGCGAAGCACTCGCTGCAATATACCGGACGGTCATCGCGCGGCACAAAGGGAACCATTGCAGGTTTACCACAATTTGCGCAAACTGCTTCATGCATTTCTCTCGGGGCCCTTGCGGCATTCTTTCTTGCATCGCGGCACTTCTTGCAGCGCTGGGGCTCATTTACGAATCCTTTGGACTCATAGAACTCCTGCTCGCCTGCAGTGAATACGAACTCTTCGCCGCAATCTTTGCATTTAAGGGTCTTGTCTTCGAACATGTTTTTTACCTCTCTCAATTGAGTATTTTAATTTTAGCCCCGGACGGAATTGCACCGACATCTTTGGAATACAACGCTCTTTCTTTTTTAAGCTACAAAGGGCATATTATCATTTTAATTTTG
>JAZOQD010000143.1:0-8042 GCA_045655925.1 Acutalibacteraceae bacterium
CTGGGCGCCGATTTATTTATGGGAAATGACCGTCTAAAGAAAATTACCATTCCTGACACCGTTACTGATATTGGTAATTTTGCATTTTTTATGTGTTCCGCTTTAGAGCAGGTTGTTATTCCGACTTCAGTTGAAAGAATCGGTTGCGATGCTTTTTTGAAAACGCCTTGGTTTAATAAACTCAACAAGGAGTTTGAGGTTGTTGGCAACGGAGTCTTGATTAAATATAACGGTGATGACGAAACAGTTACAATACCGAAATCGGTTAAATATATTTCCTCAGCCTTTAAGGATAACGCGATAGTTTCTGAGATTATGTTTCATTCTGAGGTTGCAGGCATTTCGGATAATGCATTTTATGGCTGCGGCTCAATAACTGAGAATATTTTGCCTGACTATATTAAGGATATTGGCATTTATGCCTTCCGTAATACAGGTTGGCATCTAGGCAGTGTTGATGAATTTTTAATAGCGGGCGATAATGTTCTTGTTGAATGGACGGGCGATGATGAAAACGTTATAATCCCCGAGGGTGTTAAAAGCATCTCCGGCGCGTTTTACGAGAATACAACAATTAAGAATATTGTTCTTCCCCGTTCGCTTGAATCGGTTTCAAATAATGCGTTTTTTAATTGCACCGCTTTAGAAAGTGTTGAGTTTTTAGGCGAAAACACAGTTCTCGGGACAGGCTGCTTTATGGGTTGCGGTAATCTTAATAATATTGCTTTACCCTCAAAGCTGGAGCGCATTCCCGATAATACATTTTCTGCCGCAAAGAAATTGGCTAACATAAGCTTACCGAAAACGCTCAGATATTTAGGCGCATCCGCCTTTTATGGCTGTATTGCATTAAAGGATATTGAACTTGTGCAAAGCGTTGATTTTATAGGAGATTATGCATTCTTCGGTTGCGAAGCTTTATTGAATGTTAAGATGCCGCAAGAGGTTTCGTTTATGGGCATAGCAGTCTTTGGTTGCTGCTATGATTTAAAGACGGTTGAGTTGCCAAAGAATTTAACCATTCTGCCTGAGGCAACCTTCTCATGCTGCTTTGGCCTTAAAAATATTACTATTGAGGAAAACATTAAAACTGTTAGCAAATTCAGTTTTGAAAAAAGCGAAAATGTTGAAATAACCGTTAAAGGAATGGAAACCAACTTTGAGGTTAATTCCTTTAGTGAAATGGGCAAGGGCGTTAAATTCAAGGTTAATAAAGGCTCAAAAGCCGAAACCTTTGCCAAGCAATCAAAAATCGAGTATTCATATTTTTAAAGGAGAAAAATTATGGCCGCAACTATTGCCGCTGTTGCAACCCCCGAGGGCGAGGGCTCGATAGGTGTTGTTCGTTTATCGGGTGAAAATGCTATAAAAATTGCAGATAAAATATTTAAGGCTCGTTCAGGTAAACGTTTGTCGGAGCTCAAAGGCTATTCTGCGCTTTTCGGCGATATATATTCGGGTGGTGAAGTTGTTGACCAAGCGGTCGCCCTCGTTTTTAAAGCACCGATGAGCTTTACGGGTGAGGATGTTGTTGAATTGTCATGTCACGGCGGAGGTTTTGTTCTTAATAAGGTCTTGCGCTTAGTATTGGATAACGGTGCGATTTTGGCACAGCGCGGCGAGTTTTCGAAAAGAGCTTTTATAAACGGGAAGATTGACCTTAGCCAAGCCGAAGCAATTATGGATATTATCTCTGCCGATAACGAGCAGGCCTTAAGAGCGTCATCAGAGGCTCTATCCGGAGCGGTTAGCAAAAAGTGTTTAGAGATTAAGGATAATCTTACGTTTGCCGCCGCAACAATAGCGGCATTCTCCGATTTCCCCGATGAAGAGCCCGAGTTCAGCGGAATTGATAAATTGGGCGATATGCTTAAAAACGCTGAGGCCGAGCTGCAGAAGCTGATTGATGATTATGATAAAGGCAGAATTATAAAGAACGGTATAAAAACCGTTATTATAGGACCACCAAATGCGGGTAAATCAACCTTGATGAACCTGCTTTCAGGCTATGACCGCTCGATTGTTACCGAGATTGCGGGAACAACGCGTGATGTCATTGAGGAAAGTGTAAATCTTGGTGGAATAAGGCTCCGCCTTTTTGATACCGCGGGTATTCATAAAACCGATGATACGGTTGAAAAAATCGGTGTTGGCAGAACATTGGAACATATTTCCTCTGCCGATTTAGTCTTGCTTCTCCTTGATAGCACAGGAAATGTTTTAGCGCAGGCAAAGGAGATTCTTAAAAATGCCGATAACAAAAATATTATTATCGTTCTAAATAAAAACGATATTAAAGCCGCGGCGTTGGATGATAAGGAATATCCCAATATTCCAAAGGTTTCAATCTCTGCAAAAGAGGGCACAGGGCTTGAGGAACTTTTAGCCGAAATAAAGAAAGTTGTCAATTTGGAAAACCTTAGCGGAAAATCGGCGGTATATCTTAACGAAAGGCAGAGAAACTGCGCTATCAGAGCTTTAGAGGCGTTGAAAGAAGCAAAGGCGGCATTGGCAGTAGGCGTTACTATGGATGCCGTAGGTGTTTGTCTTGATGATGCCTTGGCTGCACTAATGGAAATTACGGGCGAAAGAGTAACCGTTGAGGTTGCAAACAAAGTATTTGAACACTTTTGTGTTGGGAAATAAGGGATTTTTAAATGAGTTATTTTGCAGGGAATTATGATGTTTTGGTCATCGGCGCGGGTCACGCGGGCATAGAAGCTTGCCTTGCTGCCGCACGATTAGGATGCAAAACTGCAATTTTCACTATAAATATGGATGCGGTTGGCAATATGCCCTGCAACCCTTCGATTGGCGGAACTGCAAAGGGTCATCTGGTTCGCGAGATTGATGCCTTGGGCGGAGAGATGGGTAAGGCGGCCGATAAAACTACCATTCAGAACAGAATGCTTAACCGCGGCAAAGGGCCTGCTGTGCATAGCCTTCGCGCACAGATTGACAGAAGGGCTTATGCTGCGTATATGAAGCATACTTTGGAGTTGCAGGAGAATTTGCATCTTCGTCAGGCGGAAATAACAAAAATTGAAAAAAGCCAAGACGGTTGGCATTGTGTCACTATGCTTGGAGCCGAATATGTTTCAAAAACCGTTATTTTGGCAACGGGAACCTATTTAAAGGGTAAGATTTATGTTGGCGATGTTAATTTCAGTAGCGGTCCTGACGGAATGTTCCCATCTAATGAGTTAGAGGACTCGCTTTTATCTTTAGGCCTTCCGCTTCGCAGGTTTAAAACAGGAACGCCTGCCAGAGTGCTTAAAAGTAGTATTGATTTTTCGGAATTAGAGGTTCAGCCGGGCGATGATGAGATAACGCCTTTTAGCTATAGCACCGACCCCGAAACTATAAATAACAGTTCGGTTTGTTATATTTCTTATACCAACGATAAAACCAAAGAGGTAATATTGGAAAACCTGCATCGCTCACCGCTTTTCAGCGGAGTTATTGAGGGCGTGGGCCCGAGATATTGCCCAAGCTTAGAGGATAAAATTGTCCGTTTTGCCGATAAGGAGCGCCATCAGTTGTTTATTGAGCCTTGCGGACTTGATACTGAGGAAATGTATCTTCAGGGAATGTCATCATCATTGCCTGAGGATGTTCAGATAAAGTTCTATAAAACCATAAAGGGACTTGAGAATCTTCAGGTTATGAGAAACGCTTATGCGATTGAATATTCCTGCATTGACCCCTTGGCGCTTGAACCCACTCTTGAAATTAAAGAGTGCGAGGGGCTTTACGGAGCAGGTCAGTTCAATGGCTCATCAGGTTATGAGGAGGCGGCGGCTCAGGGTCTTTTGGCGGGTATAAATGCTGCAAGAAAATGCAAGGGTCAAGAGCCGATTATTCTTTCACGCGGCAGCTCATATATCGGAACGCTGATTGATGACCTTTGCACCAAGGGTTGCTCAGATCCCTATAGAATGATGACCTCGCGCTCAGAGTATAGATTGCTTTTAAGGCAGGATAATGCTGATGAAAGAATGACTCCGTTAGGGTATGAAATCGGTCTTGTAAATGATTCTGATTACAAGGCATTCTTAAAAAGAAAAGAATTAAAAACCGACGAAATTGAGCGTTTGGAGGCAACCCATTTAGGCCCTTCAAATGAGCTTAATAAGATGCTTACAGATAATGATACCGCCGCATTGAAATCAGGCGCATCAATAGCCGATTTAATAAGGCGTCCGCAGATAAGCTATGAGATGCTAAAGCCTTTTGATAAGGAACGCCAAGAGTTACCGACTGAAATCAAGCAAAAGGTTGAAACCGAAATTAAATATGCGGGATATATTGAAAAACAGGCGGCGCAGGTTAAAGAAACCGTCCGCTTAGAGAGCAAGGTTTTACCCGAGGATATAAATTACGATGATATCAAGGGACTAAGACTTGAGGCTATAGAAAAACTTAAAAAAATAGCACCCAAAAGCGTCGGCCAGGCATCAAGAATTTCGGGCGTCAGCCCTGCCGATATTTCGGTGTTGCTTATTTATTTAGAGAAAAGAGGTAACTTATGAAAATAGCAGTTGTAACAGGTGCATCGAGCGGAATGGGAAGAGAATTTGCCGTTCGCCTTTGCAAAGAGGAGCAGTTTGACGAGCTTTGGGTTATCGCTCGCAGAAAAGAGCGTCTTGAATCAATAAAAGACGAGGTTTCAATACCGGTTAAGGCAATCTCTTTAGACCTTACTAAAATGGAAGCGATCAAGGAATACGAGGAAATGCTTAAAGAGTCGGGTGCAGAGGTTAAGGTGCTCGTTAATGCAAGCGGCTTTGGCAAATTTGGAGCATTTTGCGACCTCTCGTTAGAGGACCAATTAGAAATGATAGATTTAAATGACAAAGCTTTGGTTGCTATGACATATGTAACCCTGCCATTTATGAATAAGGGTTCAAAAATCTATCAGATAGATTCGCTTTCCTCCTTCCAGCCCGTTCCTTATATTGGAGTTTATGCAGCAACGAAAGCGTTTGTTCTTAGCTTCTCAAGATCCTTGGGTGCAGAGTTAAAGCAAAGAGGGATAAGAGTTTTGGCAGTTTGTCCCGGTTGGGTAAAAACTGAGTTCTTCAACAGAGCAGTTGTTGATGACAGCGTTATTACATATTACAACAAGTTTGTTACCTCCGAGCAGGTTGTAACAAGAGCGTTTAAGGATATGAAAAGAGGCAAGGATGTTTCGGTTTGCGCATTTTCAATTCGCGCGCAGGTGTTGCTGACAAAGATATTACCTCATAGAATAGTTATGTATATCTGGCTTAAACAGCAAAAGAAGATATAAAAAATGACGGGTTAAACCCGTCATTTTTTATTTATAAGGTTTTGATTGGTTAGTTAACCCCAAAATGTAATCGGTTGATGTTTTATAATGCTTTGCAAGTATAACAACAAATCGGGTTGGAATCTCTCGTTTTCCTGTTTCGTAATTACTGTAAACTCGTTGGTCAATTCCAAGAATAGCGGCAACCTGCTTTTGAACTAAATCATGGTCTTCTCTTAAATCTCTTAATCGCGGATAGAACATAAACTCATCACCTCATAAATAAGTATATGTTCTATCAAAAGATAGTATTGAGTTTACTATCGTAATATAGTAAAATGTTCTGGGTGGTATTGTGATTAAGAAGATAGTAGTGGCAGGGAGCAGGAATTATAATAATTATCAACAAGCAGAAAGGTATATAGAATTTTACACTAAAGGAATAGCAGAAAAATACACGATAGTATTTTTATCGGGTGGTTGTCAAGGTGCTGATAAACTAGGAGAAAAATATGCTAAATTAAAAGGCTATGAAATACAAATCATACCTGCTGAATGGGATAAATAAGGATTAAAAGCGGGCCCTATAAGGAATGAAATAATGGCGCAAATCGCTGATTATGTAATATGCTTTTGGGATGGCAAAAGCAGGGGAACAAAAAATATGATAAGTAATGAAATTAAATACGAAAAACCGTATAGAATCGTGAAAATCAGCGATGATGATTTGATTTGTTAGTAAGTTTGATTTTCCTATATTTCAACGGGGAAATGCCGTAATATTTTTTGAAAACGGTGCAAAAATAATCCGAGTTTGAAAAGCCTGAGGAATAGGCAATATCCTTTATCTGCCTGTCGGTAGATAAAAGTAGCGCCTCGGCATATTGCAGACGCTCTCTTGTGATTTCTTCGTTTATGCCGTGGTGGCGGTATTTCGAAAAGATGTGCTGAAGATAGGAGAGGCTAACAAAACAGACATCAGCAATATCCTTTACGGTTATATCTTTGGTGCAATTTTGTTTTATATAGTTTGTTGCTTTTAAAAGATGTTGGTTTTGCGGCTCGTTTTTGTTTGTATATTTCTCGGTTTCGGGCAACGCCTTTAAATAATCCTTGAGCATATCAGCCAAAACCATAAGATATGTTTTGAGTTTTTCTTTATCGATTGCGTAATTCGGGTTAAGCGCGGATTCTCTGAGTGCATAAAATTCGCTTTCTGTGATGTTTAATCTGTGGCAAACGGCCAAAGCAGTTTTAGGATTTATATCCCCCATGTATCCACTAGCAGAAACGGTGCATATATGGGTGTTATTAACCTTTATCGGAACAATATACTCTCTGACTCCCAAATAGCAGTTGAGCTCATAAGCATCATCTCGCATATCCAATATATCCATAACATTAGACCATTTTAGATTAACGCAACGCCTGTGTAGGTGGCGGTCACTTTTAATGGTCAGGCAATAATCATTAACTCTCCAGGCATCAATATTTTTAAAATTGGCAAAGTTATTATGCTTAAGAATGTCATAGAGGTCATCAATAATAATTACAAATTGAAAATCATTTTCCAAACGGGAAATATATGCTTTGATACTTTCGGCCTTGAATTTTAACGAATTATCCATCAAAACACCTCACATATAAAAAGAAATAGAGCACAAAATGAAAGTTTCAAGTTAAATTATAGTGCTAAAATGATAAAAAAGCAACAAAATGCGAAAAATATTTTGAAATTATGCTTTTGAGGTGATTTGTATGCAGAAAATATGGATTGACGCTATAGAATTTGAATCTTTCGGTGGTTGGGTAATGGATACCCAGTTCGTTCGTGAGATGGGGCAGTCCTATCTTATTGCAAATGATATCCCCGGCGAACCAGTTGAAAATGCCAAGACTAAGTTTTCGGTAGAAGAAGACGGATACTACAGAGTATTTATAAGAACTAAAAACTGGAAGATGCCCTATAATCCCGGTCAGTTAAAGCTTGTTGTTGATGGGGTTGAGCTTCCTGCTACCATAGGCTTAATGCCGAGTCAGAAATGGTATTGGGAAATAGCAGGCGATATTGAGCTTAAAAAGGGAGAGCATACTTTGGCTGCAAAGGATTTAACCGGTTGGCTATCGCGCTTTGCCGCTGTTGTAATCACAAATGATTTTGATTTTATCCCTTCTAATGATACCGAGCGCCTTTTAAAACAGAGAGCAGAAATTAAAAATATTGATACCAGTGTCAAGGATATGGGAGACTGGGATCTTATTGTTGTTGGTGCGGGCCCCGGTGGTATTCCTACTGCTTTGGCTGCCGCAAGAAGCGGAATTAAGGTTGCTCTCATTTCAGGCAGAGAGGTTATTGGCGGAAACGCAAGTGATGAGGGAACTGTTGGTCTTGATGGTGCAGGCGCTAAAAACTATGGAATGCATGAAACAGGTATTGCTAACGAAATCAAAAGAACAAAAGAAAGATTCAACCTTTCTTGGCAGGGCGCTGTTGAAAAGTTGGTGGCTAATGAACCTAACATCACATCGTTTTTGAGTGAGCTTTGCATTGATGCTGAAACCGAACACGGTTTGATTAAATCAATCGAGTGTATTAATAATATAACTTTAGAAAAGCATAGGTTCATAGCGCCGTTGTTTGCCGATTGCACCGGTGACGGATGGCTTGGTTACTATGCCGGCGCGGCTTATAGAATCGGTCGCGAAGCAAAACATGAAATGAATGAGGAATATGCACCCCTTTGGGCCGATACATATACAATGAGCGGTT
>JAZOQD010000144.1:0-2649 GCA_045655925.1 Acutalibacteraceae bacterium
TGTATCTTCATAAATCCCTTTTTCGTTCTCATGGCAAAGATTTATTTTGCTTTGCTCGGCTATATTTGCCATTTCGCCAACCTTCCAAATAACCTCGGAAGAATATTTCAGTTTGTCCTCATTTTCCGGCATAAAAAAGGAAAACATTCTTATATTTTTGCAATCGAGAGCGTTGGCAATTTCTAAAGTTCTCTTTAATTTTTCTTTATGAGCCTCAAAATCGTCTCCTATTTCGATTTTTCCTATAGGAGAACCGATCGACCAAACGCAAAGGCCTTCAAAGTCAAGCATCTGTTTAACTTCTCTGGCTTTTTTTATGCTTATGTCTGATATGTTCTGCCCATCAACGCCCCTTATTTCCAGGCCATCAAGCCCGTTTCTCTTAAGAGCTTTTATCTGCCCTTCAATATCGGTTGCCGCCTCATCGGCAAAGGCAAAAATTTTTATATCCTGCAAGAGAATGCCTCCTTTTCTCGTTATGTTTTTATTATAATATGAGATATTTTTAAAATCTATAGCGTTTAAAATCATAAAAACATTGCAAAAATACTCATTATAAAGTATAGTTAATGGTAAAGAGGTGATTTTGTGCTGAAAAGGCGTATTGTTTCACTAAAATCGAGAACCGAACACCCCGATGTTGCAAAATTTAAAATGCATACCCACGAAACCTACGAACTTTTTATGTTTTTATCGGGTGACGGGAAATATTTTGTTGAGGGCTCGGTTTATCCTCTTTTTTCGGGCGATATTTTGATTATGAAAAAGGCCGAGGCACACTCTCTTTTGCTCAACAACTCTTCTCCCTACGAAAGAATGGTGGTTCACTTCACTGCCGAGGATATTTTAAGCGACAAAAGAGCCGAGATTTTAGATTTTCTTGACTCGCGGCCGTTAGGAAAATACAATAAATTTCCCGCCGCCTCTTTTAAAGATTCAGCCTGGCAGTATTATATACTCAAAATCTGCGAATCTGACGACAACGCGCAAAAGCAGATTTACTTAACAGTTCTTTTATCCGAGCTTTACTCAGCGTTCCCGCTTATTAAGACTAATGAGGCAAAGCAAAGGAACAATATTATTGATATTATCAACTATATCAATGCTCATCTTACCGAAACATTGAGTCTTGATAAGCTCTGCGCAACATTTTTTATCAGTAAGGCGCAGCTCAACCGAAACTTTAAAAGAATGACCGGCACTACCGTTTGGTCATACATTCAAACCAAGCGGCTTTTGCTTGCAAGGGAAATGTTAGGCCAAGGTCAAAATCCAACCAAGGTTGCCGCAAGCTGCGGTTTTAATGATTATTGCTCTTTTTTCAGAGCTTATAAGCAACGGTTTTCGGTTAGTCCTAAAAACAATAGAGGTATATAAAAACCCCTTGCGGATAACTCCGCAAGGGGTTTTGCTTTTTATTTTAGTCGGTCATATTATCGAAATAACCCTGAACGAGAATAATCGGTGTTCCCTTATCGCCTGAACCACTGGTTAAGTCACAAAGCGAACCAATAAGGTCGGTAAGTCTACGAGGAGTTGTTCCTTGAGATGCCATACTGCCAACCAAATCATTATCCTTCTTTTTGATTGCATCGGCGATTGCCTCTTTAAGTTCCTCACCCTTTAAATCAGCAAAATCATTATCGGCAAGGTATTTTAATTTCAACTCGTTAGGTGTTCCCTCAAGACCATCGGTATATGCGGGAGAAACAACCGGGTCAGCAAGCTCCCATATCTTTCCTATAGGATCCTTGAACGCGCCATCGCCATAAACCATAACCTCGATTTTTTTGCCGGTTTTCTCTAAAAAGCTCTTCTGAATATCATAAACGAGCTTTGTGCAATCCTGGGGGAAAAGTTTAACACTATCCTCGGTTGACTTATTAGAGCCAAGCAAACCATATTTTGAGTTGAATCCGCTTCCGTCAACCGACTCGTTGAGGATATCATCAAGACCAACAACGCATTTTGCGCCTGCCGCCTTTAAAATTCTCTTGGTTCTTGCGCGGCTATGAATATCGCAGGTTAAAACGGTATCTGTATATTTTAAAATCGCTCTGGGGTCGTTTGCCATAACGATTTCAGCCTCAGCGCCGCACTCGCGAATAAGGTCGCCATAATATTGAACATAATCAACATTAGTAAACGGATGAGGATTTTTGCCGAATAATTCTCTATATTTAGCCTCGGATAAAACATCGGTAAAGGGGTTAATACCTGCCTCATCAAGCTGGTCTAAGGAAACGAGAGCATTACCAACCTCATCGCTGGGATAGCTAAGCATCAAAACAATTTTCTTGGCGCCCTTTGCTATTCCGCGCAAACAAATCGCAAAACGGTTGCGGCTTAAAATGGGGAAGATAACACCAACGGTTCCGCCGCCTAATTTTGCTTTAACATCCTTAGCAATGGCATCAACCGAAGCATAGTTGCCCTGAGCACGAGCAACAACCGACTCGGTTACTGCAACAACATCGCGGTCACGAAGAGCGAAGCCTTCATCTTCAGCAGCTTCAATAACACTATCAACAACGATTTTTGCCATATCATCGCCTTCACGAATAATAGGGCAACGAACGCCTCTTGAAACAGTTCCGATTTTTCTTGACATAAATATTCCTCCGAGTAATTGACTTTTCTTACATATAT
>JAZOQD010000145.1:0-5733 GCA_045655925.1 Acutalibacteraceae bacterium
GTAAGGTCACCGTTGTAACCCTGCTTAAGATTTACACCAACCTCGTTAGCAGCTTCCATCTTAAAGCGATTGAGAGCCTCTTTTGCTCCAGGAACTACTGTCATTTCATTTCCCTCCCTTAACATTTATTTTGCGTTTGCAATAATATTGTTAACTAAGGAAACAAATATATTATTGGAAATTTAAAGTTGATTTTACAATTTAATGAAAATGAAAAAACGGCTATCAAAAGATAGCCGTTTTTATTTAATCTTTATAAACGCCTTTTACGGTTTCGCCCTTGTCATCCTTATAGGTTGTTACAGAAAATCCGTTATACTGAAGCGTTCCGTCCTGACCATCGCCAATGCAACTCGGCAGATAATTTTTCTTTACCGGCTCGCCAATCACCGAATAAAGCTCAGCAACACTTTTGCCGATTAAAGCTTGCGCTTTATCAAATTTTTCTTTATCAAACTTGCCGTTAGCACTGCTTTCCGGTTCTTTTGTTCCGTCGTCAGTAACATTTGCAGTTAAGTTAAGTGTAACACCGCCTTTAGTAAAGGCAACAGCGGTGGGAACTGCATTTTCAGGAAGATAAACAGAAAAACCGCCATTTTCGGTTAAAATTGCTTCATAAACATCATCGGAAACACTCACATAAACGCGAGAATTATCATCAGCAGTTAAAGAAAGCTTGCCACTAAAAAGATCATAGCCTTCAGGCGCTTTTGCCGCTTTGCTTCTTATAATATCAAGTGTGGTTTTAGATGCAGTCGGCAAGGAAACATCAACCTTTTGCGACTCAAAGACGGGCAAATTAGTGATTAACCAAGGAATATTGCGCTCAACAAGTTCAATTAAAACAAAATCAGTTTCTTTAGTTAAATCATAAATTGTATCTCTTGAAAACTGAGCCTCTTTAAAACTGTTTGCAATAAACGGGTAGAAATTATTTCCGAACGAGTCGCGATAAACTAAAATACTGCCATCATTTTCCGATTCGGTTTTAATAAGAAAACTATCAGGAGCAATATTCTCAGTCACAAGTGAATAATCTAACGAATCGCCGTAAATAATCTCGTCTTCCCCACCCTTAAAGCCAGGATAAAGCATATTATAAAGGTCGCCCGTATAGCCATTTTTAATGGTGCTGAAATTACCTGAATAGTAATTAGTGTTCTTATTAAAAAGCTTATTTACGGCATCTGCCGCCTTTGCCGCGCCTTTTATATTCCAATGGGAATCGGTTTTATAATATAAAACAGGTTCCGATGCAAACTCACTGAAAATATCAACATATTTAACCTTAAAATCATCAAAATATTTATGCAGACGCTTTGCATTGTAAGAAGTGTTATAGAATTTGATTCTCGGCATATTATCGCTATAGAGCGAGTTTTTATTGGGCGCAATCATAAAGGCAAATTCTATACCTTTAGATTCACAATATTCCTTCATCAATCTAATATTATTTGCAGCGGCAAAAATATCGCGTTCGGATAAGGAATTGACACCGGTATAGTCATCAAGAGTTGATTGATAATAAAGCCAACCATTTTTCCCCAAAACAACCGAATCAGAGCCCGAAACTCCAAATAGCTTAGCAGATAAAAGGTTATTGTAGCTAATAAGCTCCTGCCTTAAGAAAAAGCGGTCATTAACATAGGTTGCAAAATCGCTAAAATAATTATCATTGATTTTGCCATCAACAAAAAAGTTGGGTTTATCGGTCAAATTTTCGTTAGCGCCAGATTTAGATTCGCCAAATATGAAAAGACCAACAGACAGAATTAAACTAATGCAAACTATCAGCGCGATAAAAGGAATAAATAAATATTTTTTCTTCATATCACACCTCTAAAACTGCGCATAGATAAACGGGGCGAAGCCGCCTGCCGATAAGCCTAAAACGCATAAAGCAAAAAGTAAAACGCTACCTAAAAGACTGACTGTAGTAAGAGCATTGCCCTCTTTTTTAATAAACCTTTTGATTGGCAAGGACAATATGACTGCCAAAACCAGAATCAAAACCGACTTTGCATTTAAAAGGGTTGATAAAGCAACAGTGGATGCGACATTCAACCGGAAGCCTGTAAACATAGCAGAAATAAGGCTGAATCCTTCTGCGACACTTGATGCTCTGAACATAACAAAGCCGATAACAACCGCCAACAAAGTATAAACTCGCATCAAAATATTAGATAACTTGTTTGAATTGAGTTTTTTGACGGTTCCTTTAAACAGGCTTTCTACTCCTATCCAGAGTCCATGCCAGAAGCCCCATAGCATAAAGGTCCAGTTAGCACCATGCCAGAAGCCGCAAAGAGTAAAGACAATAAGCTTATTTAATGCTGTTCTTAAAGTGCCTTTCCTGTTGCCGCCGAGAGGTATATAAAGATAATCCCTGAACCAAGAAGAAAGGCTTATATGCCACCTTCTCCAGAAATTACCTATAGAATCGGCAACATACGGATAATCGAAGTTTTCCAAAGTTTTAAAGCCAAAAATATTTCCGAGGCCGATAGCCATATCACTATAGCCTGAAAAATCAAAGTAAATTTGCAAGGAATAGCTAATAGCCGCAAGCCATGCAAGTCTAAAATCGAGGTCGCCGCTCATATTAAAAGCAGTATCAACAATTTTTGCAAGT
Source organism: Acutalibacteraceae bacterium (assembly GCA_045655925.1). Classification (GTDB taxonomy): domain Bacteria; phylum Bacillota; class Clostridia; order Oscillospirales; family Acutalibacteraceae; genus UMGS172. The sequence goes on from JAZOQD010000145.1 coordinate 2,633, forward strand.
GATGAGCAAACTATAACCTTTTTAGACAGACCAATTACAAATCTGCGAATGCCTAAAGTCACGCTTTCCAAATCATAGGAACGACTCTCGAGCTGAGAAGCAAACTGGCCATATCTTGCGATAGGACCTGCCGTAACCTGTGGGAAAAAGGAAATATAAAGAAGAACATCTAAAGGTTTTATATCGGTGTTATTGGGGTCTTTATAAATATCTATAAGCAAACTGATACTCTTAAACACCAAGAAAGAAATTCCAAGCGGTGCGGCAATACCTAAATTTACAGCCTGTAAACCCAAAATATCAGAAACGAAAAAGCTTAAGTATTTAAAGAAAAACAAGACTGAAAGGTTAATTACTATTCCTAAAATAAGAATAGCTTTACTTGGTTTATTTTTCTTTAAAAGGACAGTAAAAAGGTAGTTAACAAGGACTAAAGCGATTAAAATCAAAAGCCCTGAAAAACTGCCAAATGAATAAAAAACAATACTCGCAATAATCAGAATAATATTTTTTGCCTTAATGCTCGGAATTAAAAAGTAAAGTGCCGATACTATGGGTATGAAGACACTTATAAAAAATATACTGTCAAAACTCATAATAGGCACCTACCTTTCATAATTACTGGGTTTTATCCCATCTATAGTTCCACCATTTAGCTTTTTCAAGCGAAATTTTAAACATATCCTTATCGAACTTTTTGTGCTCGTTAATATATGCCCATTGCCATTCGGGGTCGAATATATAATCTTGCCCATCCATTTTTATTATAACCCAACCATGAGGCTGAAAATCTTTAAGGCAGGTTCCCGCAACGGCTCTGGCATCATAACCCAAGCCACGAGCCAGTGCCCAAAAAACCGCCGCGAAGCAGTAGCAGTTACCCTCTTTTAATTTAAACATATTTTTAGCATCTTTTACTTCCCAACCGGTATGACCCAAATCATAAATGTTATGATTGCCATCATCAGCATAGCGGTTGCCGTAAGAAAACTTTTCATAGCTATAATCGAATGCTTCTCTTAAAAGTTCAATTCTTGAAGCATCAGGATTAGCGGTTATAATCTCATTTAAAACCTCGGCAACAGTTGCATCAAGTTCCTTATCTCCCGTTGTATATCTGCCGTCAGCACCAAACTGCAATAGGCCTTTTTTCTCATTTTTTAACAAACATCCGTTATCCTTAACATAGTAAAGATAACCATCGATATTAGCAAAGCCTGGATTTAAGCCGGTTGGAATATCAACCTCAGTCCAGAGCTTTCCATTAAGAGAAACAGTATGTTCAATTGATGCCTCAAGCAAATATGCTAAATCTTCGGTAGAAAAGGTTAAATCTTTAGGGAGTGATAACTGGGAATATTCAATTTTTTCATTAGTTCCTCGACCTAAAAGAGTGCACATTCCGATAGCAAAATCAACTCTTTTAACAGTTGCAGAGCCACCAAAAACCGCAGAAACAGTTTCAGAATCAAACATTTTGTTTAAAACCGAATTTAACTGCTCATAGGATACGGCAACGCTCTCATCGGTATTGGCCGAAAATTCTCCGTCTTTTTCGTTTAAAGCATTTAAAGCAAGAGTAAGGTCGCTAACAGTCAAAGCCTTATCAACTCCCAGCTTTTGCTCATTATCGACAAAGAGAAACGCGCTATGCTTACTTAAAGACGGATACTCTTTATCTGAATATACAACTATATCAGTGCTCGACTGCTTGTCCCTACAACCAACTGTTAATACAAAAGAAAAGATAACAAGCACGCAAAGCAGTAATGAAATAACTCTTTTCAAAATATACTTACCACCCGTTTTTATATTTCATTTCATTATACAATATACTACTATAAATTGCAAGAGGATAACGTTTTCAAAAAACCATAAAATATATGGAAAATCAATTAGTTCAAAATATTGGGATTTACAGAAAAATATTCTAATATTAAAGGTATTTTAAGCTAAATTTAATTGACTTTTAAATACCCCTATGATACAATTACCTCGGTGCTAAAAAAGCACAGCATTATGCCCTTTTCTGAGCCGAAAGGATGGTCTTTAAAATGGAAATCAATATCAGAGATTTAGGCGCAAGAACAACCGATATTCTGCAAACCGAAATCATTCAGAAAGCTATTGATGATTGCTTTTTAGCAGGTGGCGGAACAGTTAAAATCCCTAAAGGAATTTATCGTTCAGGCGGTCTTAGACTTCGTTCAAATGTAACTCTTTATCTTGAAAGCGGCGCAATATTGGAGGGCAGCTCCGATTATAGAGATTATTTTTCTTTCTTGGAAGATAAAATTGAACCCATTTCAAAAGAAGAATTGGAATATATGGAAGAGCATTCTGCATCTCGCTCGGCTAACCCTTATTCTCAGTGGTCAAATGCCTTAATAAGAGGAATTTTCGCTAAAAACTGTGCTGTTATAGGAGAAGAGTTCTCTTATATTGATGGTATGGCTTGCTATGACCCTAACGGCGAAGAAAAATACCGTGGTCCTCACCCGTTCACCTTCTACCGTTGTGAAAATGTTACCATGAAGGGTTACACTATCCGTCGTAGTGCAAACTGGGGCCATAACTTTGTAGAATCTAAAAATCTTGTTTTTGAAAACATTACACTTTTCGGCGGCCATGACGGTCTTGATATCCGTTCCTGCGATAATGTTCTTATAAATAATTGCTTTATAGATAGCGGCGATGATTCAATTGCAGGCTTTAATAATAACGATGTTATTGTCAAAGATTGCACCCTTGGAAGCAGCTGCAGCGTTTTCCGTTTTGGCGGCAACAATGTTGTGTTTGATAATTGTAAATCGTTACCAGGGGGCAGCTTCGGCTTCAGAGGTCACCTTTCAGATGAAGATAAAATCGGTTCTCGAATGACCAACGAAAAATGCAAGCATTCAACCTCTTGCATCTTCCTTTACTATTGCGATTATAGAGCAGTTATTAACAGAACTCCCGGTAATATTACCATTAAAAACTGCGAGTTCGAAGATTGTATGCGAATCTTCAGACTTAACTGGAATGAGAATTACGTTTGGTGCTGCAACAGAGTTTTAGAGCAATTAAAATTTGAAAACTGCACTTTCAATAATGTCTGC
>JAZOQD010000146.1:0-31636 GCA_045655925.1 Acutalibacteraceae bacterium
CTCTACTACAACCGTTCCACCGCCATCGCCACCCTCGGGACCCATATCAATAATATGGTCGGCAGTTTTGATAACATCAAGGTTATGCTCAATAACTATCATTGTGTTACCGCCGTCAACAAGACGGTTAAAAACATCAATCAGCCTATGAACATCGGCGGTATGCAGACCCGTTGTTGGTTCGTCCAGGATATAAATAGTTCTACCCGTTGGTCTTTTTGAAAGTTCGGTTGCAAGCTTGACTCTCTGCGCCTCGCCGCCTGAAAGGGTTGTTGCAGGCTGGCCAAGCTTTACATATCCGAGACCGACATCATAAAGAGTTTTAAGCTTTCTATATATCTTGGGATGATTTTCAAAGAAATACATCGCCTCTTCTACCGTCATCTCAAGAACATCGAATATACTCTTATCGCGATATTTAACCTCAAGCGTTTCGCGGTTATACCTTGAGCCGTGGCAAACCTCGCAGGGAACATAAATATCAGGCAAGAAGTGCATCTCTATTTTGATGATTCCATCACCCTCGCAGGCTTCGCATCTGCCGCCTCTGACATTAAAGGAAAAACGTCCCGCCGAATAGCCGCGACTTTTAGCGTCCTTAGTCTGAGCAAAAAGCTCTCTTATATCGCCAAAAACTCCCGTATAGGTTGCAGGGTTAGAGCGTGGAGTTCTGCCAATGGGGTCCTGACTTATCTCGATAACTTTATCAAGATTTTCAATTCCCTTTATCCCCTTATGCTTTCCCCAGACGCGTTTTGCGCCGTTAAGCTCGCAGGACAAGCGTTCATAAAGAATTCGGTTTATAAGCGAGGATTTTCCTGAGCCCGAAACGCCCGTTACGCATATCATTTTGCCAAGAGGGAACTTAACATTTATATTTTTGAGGTTGTTTTCTTCTGCGCCTAAAACCTCAAGATACTGACCGTTGCCCTTTCTCAATGTTGTTGGCACCGGGATTATCTTTCTTCCTGAAAGATAATCGCCTGTTATAGAGGTTTTACAGTTGCAAATCTCCTTAGGCGTTCCTGCACAAACAACCTCTCCCCCATGCACACCAGCGCCGGGACCGATATCAACAATCCAGTCGGCAGAAAGCATTGTTTCCTCATCATGCTCGACCACTATAACGGTGTTTCCAAGGTCGCGCAAGCTCTTCAAGGTTGCAAGCAGGCGGCTGTTATCGCGTTGATGAAGACCAATACTCGGCTCATCAAGAATATAAAGCACGCCCATGAGTGACGAACCAATCTGGGTTGCAAGGCGTATTCTCTGACTCTCGCCGCCCGAAAGTGTTCCCGAAGCGCGCGAAAGGGTTAAATATTCGAGGCCAACGCTTACTAAAAACTGCAGTCTTGCCTTTATTTCCTTAACAATCGGCTCTGCAATCTTGGTATCGCGAGTATTTAATTTGAGATTTTCAAAAAACTCGGCGGTTTTTGCAATCTGCATATCGCAAAGCTCTTTTATATTAAGTCCGCCTACCGTAACACCCAAGATTTCGGGTTTTAGCCTTGCACCATTACATTCGGGGCAAGGACTCTCGGTCATAAGCGCTTCTATTTCATTTCTTGAATAATCGCTGGTTGTTTCTTTATAGCGGCGCTCGAGATTGTTAACAACGCCCTCGAAAGCAGAATAATAGCTTCCGCCGCCCCATGCAACATTTCTTGTGAACTTGATTTTTTCTTCTGTTCCGTAAAGAATAATGTTCTTTACTTCTTCCGATAGTTCGCTATAGGGCGCATCAACAGAAAAACCAAAATGCTCGGCAAGACCCTTATAATACATAAGGGCTATTGTTCCCTGCTCCTTTGCTCCCCAACCGCTTGTTCCCCAGCCGCTAGCTCTGATACAGCCTTCAGCCAATGATTTTGTATCATCGGGAACTAAAAGCATCGGATTGATTTTCATAAAGGTTCCAAGCCCTGTGCAATGCGGGCATGCTCCGAACGGGCTGTTAAACGAGAACATTCTCGGCGCCAACTCGGGAACACTTATATCGTGCTCAGGGCAGGCATAATTCTCGGAAAAAGTATATTCCTCAGCATCTATGACCGAAACAGTTACAATACCGCCCGAAAGTCTCAGTGCTGTTTCAATACTGTCAGTCAGGCGCTTTATTATCCCCTCTTTAAGAACCAAACGGTCAACAACTATCTCAATAGTATGCTTTTTGGTTTTTTCAAGCTTTATTTCCTCGGATAAATCATAAATATCGCCATCAACCCTTATTCTGACATATCCGTCCTTACGGGCTTTTTCAATAACCTTCTGATGCTCGCCCTTTTTTGCGCGGATAATTGGCGACATTATATAAATTTTATCGCCCTCGCCATGCTCCATTATTCTGTCAACAATCTGGTCAACCGACTGCTTGACAATTTCTCTGTTACAAATGGGGCAATGCGGAACGCCGATATGCGCATAAAGTAAACGCAAATAATCATAAATCTCGGTTATGGTTCCAACCGTTGAGCGCGGGTTTTTGGAGGTAGTTTTCTGGTCGATTGAAATAGCGGGAGAAAGACCCTCAATGCTATCAACATCAGGCTTTTCCATCTGACCTAAAAACTGCCTTGCATAGCTTGAAAGCGACTCAACATAGCGGCGCTGACCCTCTGCATACAAAGTATCAAAAGCCAACGACGATTTGCCCGAGCCCGAAAGCCCTGTAAACACTATCAGCTTATCTCGCGGAATTTCTATATCTATGTTTTTAAGGTTATGCTCTTTGGCACCCTTAACTATTATTTTATCAATAGCCAAGCACTTTTCCTCCGTTTTAGGCATTAAGGTATTTATATTATTTTACAATATTTGATTTTAAATGTAAATCTTTTTCCATAAATTATAAAGTTTGGAAAGGTTTTTAAAAATTTATAGTCCCTATCCCCTATTTACAATTTTATTTGATTGTAATATAATGATTGTATTGATTAAAGGCGGTGAATTATGGAATTAACGGTTTTAAAGAACGGTCTTAGAGTTGCATTGCAAGAGGAAAAAGGCTTTCATTCTGCCGCAATCAGTATATTTATAGCGGCCGGCAACCGTTATGAAGAGCCTTTAAACTGCGGTGTTTCTCATTTTATCGAGCATATGATTTTTAAAGGCACCATTACCCGCTCTGCCGCTGATATTTCTGCTGAGGCAGATGCCTTGGGCGGCCAATTAAACGCCTATACCGCCAAGGAATATACCTGCGTTTATTCGAGAGCTTTAACTGAGCATGTTGGCAGAACTCTGCACTTGATGTGCGATATGCTCAAAAATCCTGCCTTCCAATATGATTGTCTGCAATCTGAAAAGGGAGTTATCTTAGAGGAAATCGGTATGTATGAGGACTCGCCTGAGGACCTTTGTGCCGACCTGCTTACCGCCGTTTGCTATAAAAATAAACCCTTGGGCTTTAATATTTTAGGAACAAGAGAAACTGTTTTTAATATGACTGATGCTGCTCTGCGCGAGTATATGCGCAAAACCTATGTTCCCGAAAGAATGATTGTTTCTGTTTGCGGGAATTTTGACAAAGCAGAGGTTCTTAGCATTTTAGAGCAGTATTTTGGAGATTTGAAAAACACAAACAACCCATTAAAATATGAGCAAATTTCAATCAGTGGGGGATTCTCTCTTTGCAAAAAGGATATTGAGCAAACTCAGCTTTCTTTATGCTTTAACGGTCTGCCAATCGGCCATCCTTTAAGGTTTGCCGCTTCTTATTTCTTGACCATTTCGGGCGGCGCAGCATCTTCAAGGTTAAACCGCCGCATTCGCGAGGAACTCGGAATTGCCTATTCGGCATATGCTTTTACCTCAAATTTTTTAGGAACGGGAATGTTTGGTATTTCGGCAGGCCTTTCGCATAAAAATCAGGAGAAATTTTTAGTAGAGGGACTGAAGATTATAAACGACACCAAGGTTAACATAACACCTGACGAAATGATGCGCACAAAGGACCAATTTAAAGCCGGTGTTGCACTCTCAAGTGAGAGCCTTTCCTCTAAGGCTTCCTCTATGGGAAGGCAGCTTCTTTTAGAGAACAAATATAACGATGTAGAAACAACTCTTAGGCACATCGAAAAGGTTACTCTTGAAGAGGTTTATGAGGCGGCAAGGTTACTTACTGACCCTTCTAAAATCGCTGTATCAGTGGTTGGCGATGCGAGAGATGAAAATTACTATAAAAATATAATTGAAAAATACATTTAAAGGAGAAAAAATATGCCAAAAAATGTTTACACATCGGTTGAACAACTTATCGGCAACACTCCGCTTTTAGAACTTAAAAATTTGAAGAAGAACGAGGGGCTTTATGCAAATGTTTTTGCAAAGCTCGAGTTCTTAAATCCTGCAGGCTCGGTTAAAGACCGCGTTGCATTAGCAATGCTGGATGATGCCGAAGCACAAGGGTTTTTAAAGCCTGATTCGGTTATTATTGAAGCAACCTCCGGCAATACCGGAATCGGTCTTGCTATGGTAGCATCACTTCGCGGCTACAGATGCATTATCGTTATGCCCGATACCATGAGCGAGGAGCGCAGAAAGCTTATGACTGCTTATGGTGCAGAGCTTGTGCTGACCGACGGTAAGAAGGGAATGGCGGGCTCAATAGAAAAGGCAGAGGAGTTGGCAAGAGAGATTCCGCACAGCTTTATTCCCGACCAATTCTGCAATATGGCTAACCCAAAAGCGCATTATAAAACAACCGGTCCCGAGGTATATGAAGCTCTTAACGGCGATGTTGATTTCTTTGTTGCAGGCATCGGAACAGGCGGCACAATTTCGGGCGTTGGCGAATTTTTAAAAGAACAAAACAAGAACATAAAAGTCATTGGAATCGAGCCCGAAAAATCTCCGCTTTTAACTAAAGGTATAGCAGGGCCTCACGGCTTACAGGGAATAGGCGCAAACTTTGTTCCCAAAACGCTCAAAAAGGATGTTCTCGACGATATTTTAACCGTTTCTGACGACGAGGCTTTAGAAAACGGAAGGCTTATTGCAAAGTCTGAAGGAGTGCTTGTTGGAATAAGCTCAGGCGCTGCTTTAGCCGCCGCAATTAAGCTTGCAAAGAACCCCGAAAACGAGGGTAAAAACATCGTAGTTTTACTCCCTGATACAGGTCTTAGATACCTTTCAACCAACCTTTTTTAATATTGAAATTTTTGGTTAACATAAAACCCCGCAGTGAATTTTCACCGCGGGGTTTTTTATATGGCTTTTATTACTTTTTGACGATTTTTTCCATTCCACCCATATAAGGACGAAGTGCCTCGGGAATCCTGATGCTTCCGTCTTCCTGGAGGTTGTTTTCAAGGAATGCAATAAGCATTCTCGGCGGAGCAACAACGGTATTGTTAAGAGTATGAGCGAAATAGTTGCCGTTTTTACCCTTAACTCTGATTTTGAGTCTCCTTGCCTGAGCATCCGAAAGGTTCGAGCAAGAACCAACCTCAAAATACTTCTTCTGTCTGGGCGACCATGCCTCAACATCAACCGATTTAACCTTTAAATCTGCCAAATCGCCCGAGCAGCACTCTAAAGTGCGAACCGGAATGTCAAGCGAACGGAACAAATCAACGGTGTTCTGCCAGAGTTTATCAAACCACATCGGCGAATCCTCAGGTTTGCATACAACAATCATTTCCTGCTTTTCAAACTGATGAATTCTGTAAACTCCGCGCTCCTCAATACCATGAGCACCTTTTTCCTTGCGGAAGCAAGGGGAGTAGCTTGTAAGAGTGTAGGGGAGCTTTTCTTCGGGATTTATAGTATCGATAAACTTACCTATCATACTATGCTCGCTTGTTCCGATAAGATAAAGGTCCTCTCCCTCGATTTTATACATCATAGCATCCATCTCGGCAAAGCTCATAACGCCGGTAACAACATTTGAACGAATCATAAACGGGGGAACGCAGTAGGTAAAGCCGCGGTTTATCATGAAATCACGCGCATACGAGATAACCGCCGAATGAAGACGGGCAATATCTCCCATAAGATAATAAAAACCGTTTCCTGCAACCTTTCTTGCACTGTCAAGGTCGATTCCGTCAAACTTCTCCATAATTTCGGTATGGTAGGGGATGGGGAAATCGGGAACTACAGGCTCGCCATAGCGCTGAACCTCAACGTTTTCGCTATCATCCTTACCGATAGGAACAGAAGGGTCGATAATATTGGGTATCGACATCATTACTTTTAACAGCTTTTCTTCATATTCGCCCTCTAAAACCTCAAGCTCGGCAAGCTTTGCGGCAGATTCGGTAACCTTTTTCTTTGCGGCTTCGGCTTCTTCTTTCTGACCCTTTGCCATAAACATACCAATCTGCTTGGAAACAGCATTTCTCTCGGCTCTTAAGGCGTCAGCCTCGCGCTGAACGCTTCTCTTTTTCTCATCAAGCTCGATTGCCTCATCAACAAGGCCTAATTTTGCATCCTGAAATTTATTTTTGATGTTTTGTTTTACAATTTCGGGATTTTCGCGGACAAATTTAATATCTAACATTTTTAAAACTCCTTATAATATATGTAACAAGATAAAATCTTGATTATTGTTCTCCTGAAAGCTTGGAAGCCAAATCAAACAGGTCTTCATCACTGAAAAACTCTATTGTTAATGTTCCGCGCTTGCCGTTGCCGGCTATTTTAACCTTTCTACCTATCTGCGAAGCTAAGGCCGATTCGGTTTCAACATAGATTTTATTCTTTATATTGGGTTTTTTAACCGTAATTCCCGGTTTCTGATGCCTTGAAATGCGCTCAATCTCGCGGACAGACGCGCCGTTTTTAGCAAGTAAAAAGGCTTCCTTGCGAATTTCCTCATCATTTATTGCTAAAAGCGCTCTTGCGTGGCCTGAGGTTATTTCTCCCGCAACAAGTGCATCCTGTTCCTCTTTTGAAAGGCCTAAAAGCCTTAAAGCGTTTGCAACTGCAGAGCGCGATTTGCCTATTTTTAAAGCAACCTGCTCCTGAGTCAGCCCATAAGACTCCATAAGCATTTTATAGCCCAAGGCTTCTTCAATCGGGTTTAAATCCTCGCGCTGCAGGTTCTCAATAAGCGCTATTGCCTGAACCTCAGCGTCCTCCAGCTGCTTTATAACAACGGGCACCTTTTCTAAGCCTGCCAAACGGCTTGCTCTCCAACGGCGCTCGCCTGCAACAATCTGATAACTTCCGTCATCCAGAGGGCGAACAAGCAAGGGTTGGATAACGCCATGCTCCTTGATGCTCTCGGAAAGTTCGCGTAACGCGTCATCAGCGAACTTTTTACGGGGCTGTTCGCGGTTAGGAACGATTTGGGATAATCTTAGTTCAGTTGAGGGCTTGGCTTCGACCGTGTTCTCGGAAAACAGCGAATCAAATCCGCGACCGAGACCGCCTTTTTTAACTGCCATATTCTTTCTCCTTTAAATAAGGTTATTTCTTATTGCGATTTCTTTTTATAAACTCTTTAGCGAGCGCATTATAGCTATCGGTTCCGCGGCTTCTTTTATCATAATACTGTATAGGTTTGCCAAAGCTTGGCGCCTCAGAAAGCCTGACAGCGCGCGGAATTGCGGTTTTATAAAGCTCGGCGGCAAAGTATTTTTTAAGCTCACCGACAACCTGATTGGTTAAATTGAGGCGCGGGTCAAACATAGTAAGCACAACGCCCTCTAAATAAAGCTCAGGATTATAGCTGATTTTAATCTGCCGAACCGTGTTCATTAGCTGGGAAAGGCCTTCCATTGCATAGTATTCGCACTGAATAGGCACCAAAAATGAATCAGCCGCAGTAAGAGCATTAACTGTTATCAAACCCAACGACGGCGGACAATCAATTAAAATATAATCATAATCATCTCTTATAAGCGAAAGCGCAGTTTTTAACTGATTTTCACGATGAGGAATGTTTATAAGCTCAATTTCTGCGCCCGCGAGGTCAATATTTGCGGGGATAACCGAAACATTTTGGAATTCGGTTACAACCGTTGCCGATTTTGCGCCTGCGCCAGTTACAAGTAAATCATAGCTTGAAACAACAGCATCGCGCTTATCAATTCCCATTCCGCTGGTTGAATTGCCCTGAGGGTCGGCATCTATGAGCAAGACCTTTTTGCCGCAAATACCTATTCCTGCGGCGAGATTGACGGCGGGTGTAGTCTTTCCGACACCGCCTTTTTGGTTTATAACTGCAACGATTTTGCCCATTTTTTCACCTCCGGACACTCGATATAACTATTATAATGAGCCTTTACGGTTTTGTAAAGAGTAAAATCGACAAAAAAGCGATGTTTCACGTGAAACATTGCTTTTTGATTTATTTGATTTTCGGTCGAGATATCAACGACGCAATAAGTCCGAACAACATAGCTGCGGTTATTCCGCCTGCCGTTGCAGTAAGTCCACCTGTCAACGCTCCGAGTAACCCGTATTCCTCAACCGCCTTTTGAACTCCTTTAGCCAACGTATAACCAAAGCCCGTGAGCGGAACACTTGCGCCTGCGCCCGCAAAATCGGCAAAAGGCTCATAAATTCCGATTGCAGTCAAGATAACGCCCGAAACAACATAAGAAACGAGTATTCTCGCCGGGGTTAGTTTTGTTTTATCAATTAAAATCTGTCCTATGAGGCAGATAATTCCGCCCGTCCAAAAGGCGTTAAGGCAAGAAATTGCAATTTCCATTTCATTTTCTCCTTTGTTTCACGTGAAACATCAATGCACTGCGTTTTTGCCCGCAATGCTTCTTCTGATAAATATTTTAACGAATTTCTTAGGCGAAAAGGGAATAATGGGGTAGAGATAACCTCTTCCGCTCAAGGTTTTTGAGCACGCCGCGACAGTAAGCGCTAAAGCAATTCCTGCGCCAAATCCCCAGAAGCCGAAGAATTGCGAAAGTATAAGAATGAAAATTCGGCTAAATTTCATAGCATATCCCATTTCGAAGCTTGGTTGCGCATAGGAAGCAATAGCCACAAACGCCATATAAATAACCGTTTCCGATACAAACCAGCCCGCATTTATCGCAAACTCGCTTAATATCAGTCCGCCTATAATGCCAAGGGAATTAGAGAGGGTGTTCGGTGTGTTGAGCGACGCCATTCGCAACCCGTCTATCAGGAATTCCAGCAATAAAAACTGCGCAAAAAAAGGTATCATATACTCTTCTTTGGTTGCAACGAACGACAGCCAATCGGGCAAAATATCAGGATTGTTCATTAAAATCAACGCTAAAGGCGTTAAAACGACAGTTAAAATCGAAACTATGAATCTCAAAATTCTAACATAGGTTCCCGTAAGCGGCGGAAAATAGTAATCATCGGTTTCCTTCATGAAATCGGCGATGGAGTTAGGAAAAATCATTACCGACGGGGAATTGTCCATAACAAGCAGTATTTTTCCCTCTAACAGACAAGCGCTGGCAAAATCAGGCCGCTCGGTAAATCTAACTTTAGGGAAAGGGTTGAAAAAGGCGGTTGGAACAAGCACCTCAACCAACGCCTGTGAGGTCATCGATATTCCCGAAAGAGTAACTTCGGATAACCGCTTTTTGAGCTTTTGAACAACCGTTTTATCCGCAAGTCCCTCAATATAAGAAACCGCAATATCAACTTTTGAACTTCTTCCTACCTGCATATACTCCATTCTTAATTTCGGGTCACGAATGCGGCGGCGAATCATCGCGGTGTTAAAAATAAAAGTTTCAACAAAGCCATCCCTTGAGCCGCGCAATGAGCGGTCCTTCTCGGGCTCGCCAACTGAACGAACGGGATAGGTTCGAGTGTCGACAAGTAACGCGTCATTTATACCATCTATGATAATCGCGGTCTGACCTGACAAAACCGCAGAAACAATGAGGCTTTCGTCGCTTTCAAAGCAAACCTCAACATACGGAGTGAAGGCTTTTGAAAAAACCTCCATGTCTGCTGTTTTTGAAAGTTGCTTTGGCGTTATTCTATAAAAGAACTCAAGTATTTTTTCAAACACCTCGTCCTTTATAAAACCATCAATAAAAATCATAACGGCTTCTCTTTCGCCGATTATCAGTTCTCTTTTTACTATGTCAAAATTCTTATCCACAGCAAGCGTTTTGCAAAGCGAGTCAACATCTCGCTTGAAATTTCCGGTCATATAAAACCTCCTGCCTTTTCTTTGGGTTATTTTTCCCAAGCTTTTTTCTATTATTCAAAAGGATATATGCACGGCTTTTTTGGCATAGAAATTAGTAACACAAAAAGAGGTGCATTATGAAAATAAAAGTATTTATCAAAAACACGGCTATGCTCGTTTTTACTTCATTACTATTAAGAACTGCGGGAATAATTTTCAGAGTTTATTTGGCAGGGAAAATAGGTTCGGAGGGAATGGGTCTTTATCAGCTTATAATTTCGGTTTATGTTTTTGGAGCAGCTTTTGCAACCTCGGGAATATCAACCGCAGTGACAAGACTTATTTCGGAGAACGAAAGCGGAGGGCTTTTAGCGGCGAAAAAGATACTCTCAAGGGCTATGATGCTCACTGTATCGATAGGTCTTGCTTCCTCTGTTTCCATTTTCTTTGGCGCAAGGTTTATTGCTTATTACATTTTACGCGACATAAGAACAACGCTTTCTTTAAAAATTCTTTCCTTCTCATTTATCCCTATGGGACTTTCCTCGGTTGCGAGAGGTTGTTTTATAGCAAAAAGAAAAACGCTTGAACCGTCACTCACTCAAATTGCCGAACAGATTATCAGAATAACCTCCATAGTCATTTTATTTTCTCGTTTTTCAAAACTTGGCACAGAGTATAGCACCGCAGCAGTTTTATTGGGCGATACAATCGCCGAAACCGCCTCGTTTTTAATTCTTTGGGTGCTTCTTTTAAAGTATCGCAAATCATTAGAACGCGGCTGCTCCATTAAAGGAACTGTAAAGGAAATCATCCGCATAGCTTTGCCTATTACGGCAAGCGGTTATATATCAACCGCGCTACATGCTATAGAAAACCTGCTTGTCCCTTTAAGGCTGGCTTTGTTTTACGGCGTTAAGGACCGCGCTCTTTCGCTCTTTGGAGCAATAAGAGGAATGGCACTGCCCGTTCTGTTTTTTCCGGCCTCTTTTTTAACCTCGCTTTCAACATTGCTGATTCCTGAAATGTCATCCGCAGCGGCAAGAGGGGATAAACGAGAAATCAAGCGCGCAGTTGTGGGAGCGTTCAGAATAACGCTTGTCCTTTCAATTTTTGCGGCATCGGTTTTTCTGTTTTTATCAGAGCAAATCGGCTTGCTCATTTACGGCGACAAAGAGGTGGGCTTTATGATAAAAATGCTGGCACCCATAGTTCCGTTTATGTATCTCGAAAGCGTTGCGGCAGGAATGCTAAAAGGGCTTGACGAGCAGGTCAGCCAATTTAAGCTTGGACTGATAGACTCGATTTTAAGAATTGCCCTTATTTTAATAACTCTTTCAAAACACGGAATAAAAGCATACCTCTCAATTATGATAATAAGCAACTGCTTTACAAGCATCCTTAACAGTCGCAACCTGCTTAAAAAAGCGGAATTAAGGCTTGATATTTCAGGCTGGGTAATTAAGCCGACCTTGTGCGGAATCGGCGCATCATTTTTGGCAAAAATCTTAACAAAAAACATTTCTCATTTAATGATAAAAGCCGTTACTTTTTTGCTTATAAGTGCTGCTATCTTTTTAATTCTCTCTTGTATTACAAAAATTATAAGACGAGAAGAAATCGAAAGAATATTTTATAAAATCAAACCAACAACAAAAGAAAAAGCAACGCCTTTGAAATTATATAGCCGAGCGCCGCACAGGCAGGGAAGGTTATAATCCACCAAAGCATAAAACCTCTGAAGGTTTTAACAGAAACGGCAGTTTTTGCCCCTGCTCCCAATATTGCGGCGGCTTTTGCATGGGTTGTGCTTACGGGAATTCCTAATAACGAACAAACAATCAGCGCGATTGAGGAAACAAAATCTGCCGCAAAGCCTGCTGCCGCATTTTTAGGAGCAATATTTTTAAAAGAGGAAATTATTCTGCTTCCACAACATAACATTCCCATAGATATAAGTAAAGCCGAAAGTATAACCGCAAAAACAGGAACCCTTATATTTTCGGCATTTTTATTGAGCGCCAAAACATAGCAAACCGTAAAAACACCTGCGAACTTTTGTCCGTCCTGAGCACCGTGAGAAAAAGAAAGCACCATTACACCAACTGTCTGAAGCCTTTTAAAGAGCGTTTGGCTTTTGTTTTCTGTTTTCTTAACCAAAAAAGTCGCGGCAGTATCGGCAAAAAATATAAGCGGCATAGTTGAAATCAAAATGCCCGAAAAGATTTTTAACCATTCTATATTTAAAAACGCTTTAAATCCTATAACCGCCGATGACGCGCCTGCTAAAGCTGCAAAGAGTGCATGGCTCTCGCTTGTTGGAATTTTATAGAAAAATGCTATAACCGCAAAAATCACAACTGTCAGCATTGCAGCAGTAATAACTATTGCCCCTTTTTCTTTCGCAATTCCCCCAATTCCCGATAACGAATAAACGCTAACCGCAACAGAGCTGCCGAAAACACTCATAAAAAAGGCGCCCAAAAGATTAAAGCCCGCCGATAAAGCGCAGGCTTTTTTAACCGTCAGTGCGCCTGATGTTACTGCTGCCGCAATGGTTGCGGGGGCGTCTGTCCAACCGTTTATAAACATCAACAAAACCGATGCTAAAACTGCAACGGGCATAATTGGCGAAAATCCGCCGCTAAAAAGGGCAGTAATCTGCATAATAAACCCCTTTCATACTTGAAACTTTAAAGAAAATATTATATATTTATATATAATATTATTTTTTAAAATTACTTTTTGGAGAACTAAATGGAACACATTCCTTTTGATTCGAGAAATTTAATATATAAAGACCCTTTCGGAGCTGTTGCAAGCGGCACCGAGGTTGCTTTTCGCGTTGTTTTGAAAAACGATATTAACGCAACTGCCGTTTTCATTGAATACATCCCTGACGGCAAGGCTCCTGTTTTACAAGAAATGATTAAAACAAAGGCTACTGAACAGACCTCAACCTATGAAACAAAGCTTGCGTTCGAAACCGGTCTTTATTTTTATAAATTTAAAATTCTAACCGATTATGGCGAAAAATATATTTTAAGAACAAATGGCGGAAAAGGCAAAATTTCCGATAGCGGAGATTGCTGGCAGTTGACAGTTTTTAACAAAGACTTTAAAACTCCCGAAAAACTTTCGGGCGGCATTATTTATCAGATTTTTCCCGACCGCTTTTATAATTCGGGTAAACCAAAAAATAATGTTCCTTCGGACCGATATATAAAAAGCGATTTCACCTCTTTGCCCGAACACCGTCAGCAAGACGATGCATTAGCCCTGGGCAACGATTACTATGGTGGTGACTTGGAGGGAATAAGGCAAAAACTGCCCTATATTGCCTCTTTGGGCGTTAGCATTATTTATTTGAACCCGATTTTTGAGGCGCATTCTAACCACCGCTACAACACTGCCGATTATATGAAAATTGACTCTTTGTTGGGCAACGAAAAAGACCTTAAACGCTTATGCCGCGATGCCAAAAAGCATGGCATTATCATTGTGTTAGACGGCGTTTTTTCTCATACCGGAGATGACAGTATTTATTTCAACCGCTATAAACGCTACGGAAACGGCGGCGCATATAACTCGCCCGATTCCGAGTTTTGCGATTGGTTCAAATTCAAAAATTGGCCCGATGATTATGAGGCTTGGTGGGGAGTTCCGTCTTTGCCCGAGGTTAACGAGGAGAATGCTTCCTTTACCGAGTTTATAACGGGCAAAAACGGTGTTTTAGAGCACTGGTTAAAATGTGGAATAGGCGGCTACAGACTTGATGTTGCCGATGAGCTGCCTGACCAATTTTTAGACAAGCTCCGCAAAACCGTTAAAGCAAAAAAGAAGGATGCCATTATCATCGGCGAGGTTTGGGAGGACGCAACCAACAAAATCAGCTATAACGCTCGCCGCAGATACCTGCTCGGCGACCAGCTTGATTCGGTTATGAACTATCCCTTTAGCGATGCCATTATTGATTTTACGATTTCCGGTGATGCTGAAGAATTGTTGGAAACGGTTATGTCCATTTGCGAAAATTATCCTAAAAAATGCCTCGATATTTTGATGAACCACATAGGAACTCACGATACAAAGAGAGTTCTTACCGCCTTGGGCGGTGAAGCCGAAAACGGCCGCAACCGCGACTGGCAAGCATCAAAAAGAATGTCTGAGCAAGAGCTTTCGCTTGCAAAAAAAAGGCTTTATCTTGCCGCACTTTTGCAATACACTCTGCCCGGTATCCCTTCGCTTTATTATGGAGACGAGGCAGGTATGGAGGGCTATGGCGACCCGTTTTGCCGCGCGTTTTATCCTTGGAACAATCAAGACGCTTATCTTCTTGATTTTTATAAAAAGCTTGGCGCTATAAGGCGCAATAACAAGGTTTTTGAAGACGGATTATTTGTTCCCGTTTTTGCAGAAAAAGGAACTTTCTGCTTTGAGCGCATAAAAGGCAACCAAAAGGTTCTTATTTGTGTAAATCGCTGGTGCGACCCCGTGTTTATCGATGCGCCAAAAGACTATGATAACGCCGAAGTTATTTTCGGTGCCTTGCCCGTTGATAACAAACTTAAAATTGACGGGCTCGGCTTTACGGTTTTAAAAACCAAAGACTCACATAAGTAGGCCTATTGTCATCATTTCTTCAACCTGACCGTAAATCTGCTGACCGCTTTCGGCAGGCAACGGATTTTTACCTTTTCCGAGTTCTATAGTAAACCCGGGGCGTTGGAAGGTTTCTATAAACCAATCCTTAAAACCTCCGCCCGTTGCAATTCCTACAGGAACCTCTATACTATAAAGGCTTGATGCGGCAAAGATTTCGGCAATTTTTCTGCCCCTTATGGTTTCTATTCCATTGTAATCCCAATAAATAACCTCGCCTTGAGAATGAAAACAGTATAAAACCCTTATTTTGTTGTTTCTGCAAAGATTAGTAAGCGCGATTGTTTCAGGTTCGCTTTCGGGGCGATGGCCACCATAACGGGTGGGTCCGGGGCCTATATAGCCAAGGCTTTGCTCTAATTCGTGCAGTCTTTCCCAGCCGGCATCAAAATTATGATTCAAATCAACTCCTCTTAGATTTGAGTTCCAATGCTCAAAATCAGAGCCGCAAAGTCTTTTGATTCTTGCGGCGTGTTGGCCGCAACCAAGTTCTCCTTTTAAGGATATTTCGCATCCATCGGGGTTACATAAAGGAACAAAGATAACCCCTTTGCCCGATAGCGCTTTTTTTGCGTCTATCCCCGAAATTTTGCCACCGCTTTTTAAAGCATCACAAAGGTTTTCTATGTATTTTAATAAAACCGTTGCGGTTATTCTTTCGCTTCCGTGAATTGCGGCGGTATAAAGCGAATATTCTTTTCTTTCTGACTCGATTTTCAATGCAACTATATCCCTACCGAAAACAGATTTCCCGATAACCTCCTCTTTTAAAAAGGGGAAGTTGGCGGTTAAATCTTTCATGATTTTTCGGTAACCGTTATAATCATATTCTTTGTGTCGGACTATAGTTGCCATAATATAAACCTCTTTTCTTATTTACTAATAATTATGCGCTTTGGAGGCCAATATGAACTTAGAAGAAAAAACGTTGGACAACTCTGTTGTTTATGACGGCAAAATATTAAAGCTTGTTTTAAAAGATGTGCTTCTGCCTAACGGCAAAACCGCCAAAAGAGAGGTTGTTGCCCATTCGGGCGGCGTTGGCGTTATTGCGTTGACCAAAGATGAAGAAATCCTATTGGTTAAGCAGTTTCGCAGCCCCTATGAGAAAACGGTTATAGAAATCCCTGCAGGTAAAAAGGAGCCTGGAGAGGACCCCTTAGAATGCGGAAAAAGAGAACTTCTTGAGGAAACAGGCTTTACTGCAGAAAAATTTATCCCCTTAGGCGAGCTTTATCCGTCGCCGGGATATTGCGGAGAAACTATTCATCTTTTCTTGGCCACAAGCTTAAACAAAAGCAATCAGAACCTTGATGAAGATGAATTTTTAACCGTGTTAAAAATCCCTTTTTCAGAGGCGTTAGATATGGTAATGTCGGGCGAAATTTGCGACTCTAAAACCATGGTTGCAATTCTAAAAACCGCCCTTTTCAAAGCAAACAGGAAGGTATAAAAATGCTTAAAAAACTTGTCGGCACAAAAGAATTTTATAAATCGGTATTAGCAATTTGTTTGCCGATTATGCTTCAAAACGGAATAACCAACTTTGTAAATATGTTGGACAATCTTATGGTTGGGAGATTGGGAAACGCCGAAATGACAGGTGTTTCTATTGCTAACCAGCTTATTTTTGTTTTTTCTCTTTGCGTTTTCGGCGCAGTTTCGGGAGCCGGTATTTTTGGCGCTCAATTTTACGGAAAAAAGGATATGGAGGGCTTAAGATATACCTTCCGTTTTAAATTTATCTCCTGCGTTTTGTTGGCCGCTGTTGCTATCCTGATTTTTATTTTCGGCGGCAGTTTTTTAATAAACCAATTTTTAGCTGGCGAGGGTGACCCAAACGAAGCCGCCGCTGCTTTTGTTGCTGCTAAAAAGTATCTTTCTGTTATGCTTATCGGCCTTGTTCCGTTTGCAATAGTCCAGTGCTATTCGGGAACTCTGCGCGAAACCGGCGAAGCTGTTTTGCCTATGAAGGCGGGAATTATTGCTGTCGGAGTCAACCTTTTATTTAACTATCTGCTTATCTATGGAAAATTCGGTTTCCCTCATTTAGAGGTTGAAGGCGCCGCTATCGCCACCGTTTTATCAAGATTTGTTGAGCTTATTATTGTTGTTTTCTGGACCCATAAAAACAAGCAGAAAAATCCTTATACTGTCGGCGCTTACAGAAGCTTTAGGATTCCTCTTAAGTTAGCTTGGGCTATTTTAATTAGCGGAATGCCGCTTATGATAAATGAGGCTCTTTGGGCTTCAGGCACAACCACTATTAACCAATGTTATTCTCTGAAAGGTCTTAATGTTGTTTCAGCAACCAATATTTCTCAAACCTTCTGGAATCTTTTTGCCGTTGTTTTTATGGCAGTCGGCATTTCTATCGGCATTAAGGTTGGTCAGTTGTTAGGCGCAAGTGAGTTTGATAAGGCTAAGGACACCGCTTATAAAATGATGGCTTTTTCAGTTTCTTTAGGAATTTTAGTCGGCGCTTTATATTTTGCTTTTTCGGGAGTTATCCCTCAGTTTTACAAAACGAATGACGATGTTAAGCATATTGCAACCAATCTTATAATGGTCAGCGCAGTATTTATGCCGATTTCGGCTTTCGTTCATGCAAGTTACTTTACTTTGCGCTCGGGCGGAAAGGTTATATTAACCTTCCTTTTTGATAGCTTGTTTGTCTGGTGCATTACCGTTCCCGTTGCATTTGTTCTTTCGCGCTATAGCGATATTTCTATTATTCCTATGTTCGCCGTCTGTCAGGCGGTTGATTTAATAAAGGTTGTCGCAGGATTTATTCTCATTAAAAAGGGTGTCTGGATAAACAATCTTGTAGATAACCCTGCAGTAAAGGAGTTGAATGAGGGTTGAAGGACCAATTTATAAGAACCGCTCTTTTGTTTTCCGAAAAAGGTGTAGAAGCCTTAATGGCTAAGCGCGTTGCCATTTTCGGAATTGGCGGTGTCGGCGGCCATGCGGCTGAGGCTATTGCCCGTAGCGGTGTTGGCGCTATTGACCTTATCGACGGGGATACTGTAAGTGAAAGCAATATAAACCGTCAGGCAGTGGCTTTTTATAGCACCGTCGGTCAATTTAAAACCGAGGTAATGAAAAACAGAATCCTCGATATAAACCCCAAGTGCAAGGTTCATTGCCGCAACGAGTTTTTTTCCTTGGAAAATATAGAAACCTTCGATTTTTCGCAATACGACTATATTGTTGATGCTATTGACAGCGTTGCTTCAAAGGTGGAACTTATTTGCAAGGCTAAAGAACTTAATGTGCCGATTATTTCTTCAATGGGCGCAGGTAACAAGCTTGACCCGACCGCTTTTTCTGTTGCCGACATTTACAAAACCGATGTTTGCCCGTTGGCAAAGGTTATGCGCTCTCATTTAAGAAAAAGGGGTATTAAAAATTTAAAAACAGTCTTTTCAAAAGAAAAACCCATTGTTCCTAATAGCGAGGTTGCTCTTTCTGATTATGACAAAAATCAAAACCGCTCAATTCCCGGCTCGGTTTCATTTGTTCCGTCTGTTGCGGGGCTTATTATTGCAGGAGAGGTTATTAAAGATTTGGTAGGAGAAACAAATGCCGAGAGAACTTGAAAAATATGAGGAAATCGAACGCAGTATAAACAAAAAATTCCGCAAGGATATTTGGAATAAGTTTATAACTGCTATAAATGAATATAAGCTGATTGAAGAAAATGACTGCATCGGAGTTTGCATTTCGGGCGGAAAAGATTCTATGATTCTTGCTATATTGATGAAAATGCTCCAAAAATACAGTAAATTTCCGTTCTCGTTGCGTTTTATTGTTATGGACCCCGGATATAATCCCGAAAACAGAAAGCGAATAGAGGAAAATTTAAAGCTTTTAAACATAGAGGCTGAGATTTTCGAAACCGATATTTTTAAAATAACCGAAACGGTTACCGAATCGCCCTGCTATCTTTGCGCCAGAATGAGAAGAGGTTATCTGTATTCAAAAGCAAAATCCTTGGGTTGTAACAAAATCGCACTCGGCCACCATATGAGTGATGTTATAGAAACAACATTGCTTGGAATTATGTATGGCTCACAAATTCAGGGAATGCTGCCCCGCCTTAAAAGCACAAATTTTGAGGGTATGGAGCTTATCCGCCCGCTTTACTGCATTTTAGAACAAGATATTATAAAATGGGCAGAATATAATGAACTTTCCTTTATCCGATGCGCCTGCCGTTTTACCGAAAATACCGAAACAGATTTAGGTGCATCAAAAAGGCTTGAAATAAAAGAGTTGATTTCAGAGCTTAAAAAGAATAATCCTCAAATAGAACATAACATTTTCAAAAGTATTCATAACTGCAATGTTGATACTTTAATTGAATATAAATTAAATGGAGAAACACATAGTTTTCTAGAGAGATTTTAAATTTAAAAACCGACCTGATTTTTTAAGATTTTCAGGCCGGTTTTTATATTTTATTTATATATATAATATTATAGAAAATAAATTATAATTATAGTATATATTTTAATATATTATGCTTGCAAAAAGTTATTAACTGTGATATTATTTTATGTGGATAATTCTGCGCTTCTTTAAAGCGTTTTCAATTATAATTTTGTTTAAAAGAAGGGAAAGAATATGGCGATAAATTCAATTAATGAGCTTTGGAATCAAATTTGCGAAGATTGTCAAAAAAATGAGAAAATTTCCGAAGTCGGTATGAACGCCTGGATATTAGGTCTTATTCCTAAGCTTTCGGATGAAGGTCAGCTTATTTTACAAACCAACCATGATTTTGTTAAGAAAAATATTGATACCTATTATAAAAAAATATTAGAGCAGTCCTGCGAGCAGGTATGCGGCCTTCCAATGCAGATTGAGGTTGTTGTTAAAACTGAAATTGTTGAAGATGTTAAGAAAATTGCAAGCGAGCAGGAAGAAGCCTATACCTTTGAAAACTTTGTTGTTGGCTCATCAAATAAATTTGCTCATGCTGCCGCAATGGCTGTTGCTGATAAACCTTTTTCAAATATATATAATCCTTTGTTTATCTATGGTAATTCAGGTGTTGGTAAAACTCACTTAATGGTTGCTATTAAAAATTCGGTTGAGGCTAATTTTCCGGATAAAAAAATCCTTTTTATAAGAGGAGAACAATTTGTTAATGAATTGGTTCAGGCAATCCGCTCGCAGACAACTGATATTTTCAGAGACCGTTTTAGAACAGTTGATGTCCTTCTTATAGATGATATTCATTTTATTGCCGGTAAAGAGCAGGCTCAAGAGGAATTTTTTAATACTTTTAATTCTCTTTATCCTGAAAAACAAATTGTTGTAACCTCTGACCGTCCTCCTAAAGAAATTAAAACTTTAGAGGAAAGAATAAGGTCTCGTTTTGAAAGCGGAATTTTAGCAGATATGTCGCCTCCGGATTTTGAAACAAGGGTTGGTATTCTTAAAAATAAGTCAGATCAACTTAATCTTAACCTGAATGATGATATTTTATTTTTTATTGCAGAACAAATTAAAAGTAATATCCGTCAATTAGAGGGTATTATTAAAAAACTTCAGGCTTATGCAAATCTTCATTCAAACAATATAACTCTTCCGCTTGTTCAAAGTTATATAAGGGATATTATAAGTGAAGAATTACCTGATCCTGTAACTGTAGAAAAAATAGTAGAAGAGGTTTCAAGAACTTATAATGTTTCAGTAGATGATATTTTTTCTAAAAAGAAATCGGCAGATATTGCTTATGCAAGGCAAATTTCAATTTATATAGTTAATAAGCTTATAAAAATGTCATCAATAGAAATTGGTAAAAAGTTTGGTAAAGACCATACTACTATTCTTTATACCATTGATAAAATAAACGGAATTTTAAAAGAAAATAAATTTGAAAGAAGTATTGTTGAAGATATTATAAAAAATGTCAATTCATAAGTCTTTAGTTTAAAAAGTTTACATAAAAATACTTTTTATCCACTTATTAACATATCTTAACAAATATTTTTCAACACCATTTGTTTATAAAATTTTAACTATCAAAATTATTAACAAATTTGCACAATTTAAAAAGAATAAAAAAAGGTTCTTTTCTTTTTAAATTAAGAATTTTTTAAGTTATCCCCAATTTTCACCGCACTACTATTACTACTGTTTATAAAACAAATAAATAATGAAGGAAGTATTAAAAAATGAGATTTCTTGTAAATAGAAATGAATTATGCGAAGCAGTTACTAACCTTTCAAGAGCTGTTGCAACTAAAGCTACCTTCCCTGTTTTAGAGGGAATACATATGACTGCAACAAATGATGGCTTAAAGCTCATGGCTTATAACCTTGAAATTGGTATGACCAAGAAAATTGATATAACTTGCGCAGAAGAGGGAAGCATTGTTATTAAAGCAAAGCTTTTAGGAGAAATTCTTCGTTCTGTTACAGATGAGAATGTTTCTTTTGAAGTAGACGATAGGTTGATGTGTAAAATAAAATGCGGATCTGCTCTTTTTGATATTATGGGAATGCCTGCATCAGATTTTCCAGAGATGCCTACAGTTGAAGATTGTGAAGCTATTTCTTTCCCATCAGAAGATTTAAAAAATATGGTTCGTCAGACTATTTTTGCAACTGCAGCAGCAGATGCTCAAAAACCAATTTTAACAGGCCTTTTATTTGATATTGATGAAAATGGTGTTAGTGTAGTTGGCGTTGATGGATATAGATTGGCTATAAGAAAAGAAAATATAAAATTGAACTGCAATAATTCCTTTATTATTTCTGCAAAAACTATTGGTGAGGCTGTTAAAATTATAGGCGAGGAAGATGAGAGTGTTCAATTCTTTGTTGGCCGTCGTCATGTTTCTATGATAATAAACGGATATACCATCGTTTCAAGAAAAATTGAGGGAGAATTTATCGATTATAAAAAAATTATGCCTTCCTCTTTCTCAACCAGCGTAAAGGTTAATATTAAAGAGATAGTTTCAATAATAGAAAGAATTTCTTTAATTATAAATGACCAGCTTAAAACTCCGATGAGATGTAAAATAGAAGATGGCGAGATTATTTTCTCCTGCGCTACAGCTTTAGGAAGAGCAACTGATTCTTATAAAGTAGAGGTTAAGGGAGAAAAATTTGAAATTGGTATAAATAACCGTTTCCTATTAGATGCTTTAAAAGCCTGTGAAACAGAGGAAGCTATTATCAATTTTAACGGTTCTTTTGCTTCTATTATAATTAAACCGGTTGAAAATGATGATTATACCTATATGATTATGCCAATGAGGTTAAGAGCTGAATAATGGAAGAAATAAAAATACATACAGAATATATAAAACTCGATGATTTACTTAAATTCGCAGGAATATTAGGTAGCGGTGGCCAGGCAAAAGCCGTCATTTTAGATGGGCTTGTTAAAGTAAATGGAGAAGTTTGCACTATGAGGGGTAAAAAACTCCGTGGCGGCGAAATTATTGAGTTTATGGGTAATAAATTAAAGGTTATAAAAGAATGATTTTTAAAAAATTAGAGCTTAATAATTTTAGAAAAATCAAATCTGCAAAATTAGAGCTTCATAAAGGTATAAATATTTTTTATGGAGATAACGCCGCAGGTAAAACAAGTATTTTAGAAGCATTATGGAGTTTTACTGGAGCAAAATCCTTCAGAGGATCTAAAGATACTGACCTTATTTCTTTTGGTAGTGAGAAAGCAAATATTAAATTATATTTTTTAGATAATGAAAGAGAACAGGAATGTATTATTAACATCGAAAAACACCGTGAAGCAATATTAAACGATGTTGAATACGGTCCTGCTTCAAAAATAGCGGGAAAAATAAATGCAATAGTTTTTTCTCCAATTGATTTAAATATCATAGAAAACGGTCCTGCATTCAGAAGAAAATTTTTAGATACTGCAATTTGTCAATTATATCCCTCATATTTAGATATTTATAAAAAATATCTAAGGGCGGTTGAGCAAAGAAATAAAATTTTAAAAGAAATAAAATATAATCCGATGCTTTTAGAATTTTTAGAGGATTTTGAAAACGAAATTTCATCTTTTGGAGCCCAAATTATTGATTATAGAGAAAAATTTATAGAAAAGCTTAATAAATATCTTCCTAATATTTATAATGGCATTTCTTTAGGAAAAGAAAAAATTGAGATTTTTTATGAAACTGATGCCAGTAAACAAAAAGAGAAATTTAAAGAAAAATTAAAGCTTTTAAGAGATGAGGATATTAAAAATATATCAACTTCAATAGGTCCTCATAGAGATGATATAGATATTAAAATAGATAGTATCAGTGCCCGATATTTTGGTTCTCAGGGTCAAAAACGTTCGGCGGCGATTGCTCTTAAATTAAGCGAATCTGAGGTTATTTATGAAATAACAGAAAAAAAACCCGTAGCATTATTAGATGATGTTATGAGTGAGCTTGATATTAACCGTCAGAATTACATTTTAAATCATATAAAAGAATGGCAGGTTTTTATAACCTGCTGTGATAAAGAAAATTTTAGTTCTTTGAAAGAAGGAAAAATTTTCGAGGTTAAAAACGGCGAGATATTCAGTTAGAGGTGATAGGTATTTATCTTCATTTAGGTCAGGATAAGGTTGTAAAATCTTCATCCGTTTTAGGAGTTTTTGATATGGATACCTCTACCGTTCAAAAAAACACCAGAACATTTTTAAATAAAGCAGAAAAAGAGGGCAGAGTTATAAATGTTTCTTTTGAACTGCCAAAATCTTTTGTTGTTTGCCTTGAAGAAGGTAAAATAATAATTTATATTTCCCAGTTATCAACTGCAACGCTTGAAAAGCGAGCAGAGAATTTTAAAAGTATATTAGTTTAAAGTTTTGAGGTAAGGAGTTTAAAATGAGTAACGACATCAATACACCTATAACCGAAAATTATGACGAAAATTCTATACAAGTTTTAGAAGGACTTGAAGCGGTCAGAAAGCGTCCCGGTATGTATATCGGTTCGACCGGCGAAAGAGGTCTTCACCACTTAGTATATGAAATCGTCGATAACTCAATAGATGAGGCGTTGGCAGGCTTCTGCGATAAAATAACGGTTGAAATACTTGATGACGGAATAATCAGAGTAATAGATAACGGACGAGGAATACCTGTTGGTATCCATCCGCAAAAGGGTATTCCTACAGTTCAAGTTGTTTTCACTATTCTTCATGCAGGCGGTAAATTCGGCGGAAGCGGATATAAGGTTTCCGGCGGTCTTCATGGCGTTGGCGCATCGGTTGTTAACGCGTTATCTTCCTGGCTTGAGGTTGAAATTAAAGATGGAACTCATATCTATAAGCAAAGATATGAGAAAGGTGCCATTGCTACCGACCTTATAGTAATAGGCGATACTAAAGAAACAGGAACCACCGTTACCTTTAAACCTGACCCCACAATATTTACCGATACTACCACATACGATTACGATATTCTTAAAAAACGTCTTCGTGAGCAGGCGTTCCTTAATGCAGGAATAAGAATTGAACTCAAAGATTTAAGAACTGATGTATTTGAGCCTAAGACTGATGAATTCCATTATGAAGGCGGTATTAAGTCTTATGTAGAGTTTTTGCTCGAAGGAATGAAGAAAGAGAGTCTTAACAGCGAGGTTATCTACCTATCAACCGCAAAGGAAGACCAAACTGTTGAGATTGCGATGCTTTGGTCGACCGCTTATGATTCGAAAATAATGTCGTTCGCTAATACTCTATATACCGTTGACGGAGGAACTCATGAGCAGGGCTTCAGACAGAGCTTGGCTAACACCGTTAATAAATATGCTTTTGACTTTAAACATTTAAAAGAGGGCAATCCGAGATTAAAGGGCGAAGATATAATCGAGGGATTGGTTGCTGTTGTTTCGGTAAAGCTTGCAGACGCGCAGTTTGAAAGCCAGACAAAAGCAAAACTCGGTAATACTTCTATAGGAAAATTAGTCCGTGACCTTGTTAATGAAAAACTTTATGAATATTTAGGCGAGCATCCGCAGGAAGCTAAGATTATTATTGATAAATCGATTGCTTCTTCAAATGCCCGTGAGGCTGCTCAGAAAGCAAGAGATGCTTCTAGAAATAAAGCGGGAATCGGCGGAAAGACTAGAATGCCTGAAAAATTGACCGACTGTATTTCAGATGACCCCACAAAGACCGAAATTTATATCGTCGAGGGAGATTCTGCAGGCGGTTCGGCGGTTGAGGGAAGAAACTCAACCTATCAGGCAATTTTGCCTCTTTGGGGTAAAATGCTCAACGTTGAAAAAGCAAGAGATGATAAGGTTTACGGAAACGATAAGTTAACACCTGTTATTGTAGCCTTGGGCACAGGAATCGGTGAAAACTTTGATATAGAAAAGCTCCGTTATGATAAAATTGTTATTATGGCCGATGCTGACGTTGACGGTAGCCATATAAGAACACTTTTACTTACTTTCTTCTTCCGCTATATGCCCGAACTTATAGAAACCGGTCATATTTATTTGGCACAGCCTCCTCTTTACAGAGTTTCTAAGGGCAAGCAGCATTTTGATGCTTTTACCGATGAAGAAAAGGCAATGTATATTGAACAATTAGGCGGAACAGCCGATGTTCAGCGTTATAAAGGTCTTGGTGAGATGGATCCTGATCAGCTTTGGGAAACAACACTCGACCCTGAGAGAAGAACAATGCTTCGTGTAACAATGGCAGATGCCGAAATTGCCGATGCAACCTTTACAATGCTTATGGGCGATGAGGTTGAACCCAGAAAGCAGTTTATTGAAGAAAACGCGGTATTTGCTACCGATCTTGATATTTAAGGAAAGGAGAGAAAACAATGGCAAAGCAGGAAAATGTTTATTGGCCCAGTAATGAAGAAACCAAAATAGTTCCCGTTGAAATAGTAGATGAAGTCAAAAATAGTATGCTTCAATACGGTATGTCGGTGCTTGTAGGCCGTGCATTGCCCGATGTTCGTGACGGATTGAAGCCTGTTCACAGAAGAATACTTTATACAATGTATGAAAACGGACTTACTCCCGATAAAGCCTACCGTAAATGCGCCGATACCGTAGGTGCAGTTCTTGGTCGTTACCATCCGCATGGCGATAGCTCGGTTTATGATGCTATGGTTCGTATGGCGCAGGATTTTTCTCTCCGCTATCCCTTGATAGATGGTCACGGAAACTTCGGTAATATTGATGGCTATCCCGCAGCGGCATATCGTTATACTGAGTCAAAAATGAATAGACTTTCTCTCCATATGCTTGATGATATTGAGAAAGATACCGTTGATTTTGCTCCCAACTATGATGATCGTTTAAAAGAACCAACCGTTCTTCCTGTTCGTTTCCCGCAGTTGTTGGTTAACGGCTCATCGGGTATCGCTTTTGGTATGGCAACCGAGATTCCTCCGCATAACTTAGCAGAGGTTATTGATGGTATGTGCTGCCTTATCGATAACCCCGAGGCAGATTTATCGGAAATTTGCGAATTTATTAAGGGTCCCGATTTCCCTACCGGCGGAATCATTATGGGCAGAGCAGGTATAAGAGCCGCTTATGCAACCGGTAAAGGAAAAATTATTGTTCGCGGTAAAGCTGAAATTGAAGAAAAACGCGATGGTAAATTCCGCATCGTTATAACTGAGATTCCTTATAAGGTAAGAAAGAAAGACCTTGTTAAAAAGATATATGATTTAGCCGCCGAAAAGCGTGTTGAGGGTATCGACGATGTTGTTGACTACTCCTCAAAGAGAGATGGCGGTATCAGAATAGTGGTTGACATAAAACGCGATGCGAATCCGCAGGTTGTGCTCAATAAACTCTATTCATATACCGAGCTTCAGACCACCTTTGGCGCTAACTTAATTGCTATTGTAAACGGCAAACCTCAGATTTTAACACTCAAGGAAATGTTGCAGAATTGCATAGATTTCCAGTGTGAAATCATTGAGCGCAGAACCCGTTTTGATATGAAAAAGGCGCAGGAGAGAGCCCATATTTTAGAGGGCTTAAAAGTTGCTCTTGACTTTATTGATGAAGTGGTTAACATAATCCGCAGCAGCAAAACAATTCCGGAGTCAAAAGACCGCTTATCAGAGAGGTTTGGATTAGATGATATCCAGACTACTGCAATCGTTCAGATGCAATTAGGAAAACTCGCAGGAATGGAAAAACAGAAGATTGAAGATGAGCTCAAAGAGAAATATGAGTTCATCAAAGAATGCATGGAAATTCTTGCTGACCACAAAAAAGTTCTCGATATTGTTAAGACTGAGTCGCTCAATCTCAGAGATAAGTATGCCGATGAGAGAAGAACAGAGATTTCGGCGGTTTCGGGTGAGGTTGATATTGAAGACCTTATTCCTCGAGAGGAATGCGTTCTTACTAAAACCGTCAGCGGTTATATTAAGAGATTGCCCTCTGATACCTATTCAACTCAGCATAGAGGCGGTAAGGGTATTACCGGTATGACAACCCGTGAGGGCGATATCGTTGAAAATATGTTTACCTGCTGCTCGCATGACTATATTCTCCTCTTTAGTAATTTAGGTCGTTT
Source organism: Acutalibacteraceae bacterium (assembly GCA_045655925.1). Lineage (GTDB taxonomy): Bacteria > Bacillota > Clostridia > Oscillospirales > Acutalibacteraceae > UMGS172. Next base: position 27,313 of record JAZOQD010000146.1, read on the forward strand.
GTATAGAATCAAGGCTTATGAGATTCCCGAGGGAAGCAGAACCTCAAAGGGTATGAACCTTGTAAACATTCTGCCGTTAATGCCAGATGAGAAAATTATAAACATTCTCCCGCTTGATGATACGATTGACCTTGATAATCCGTTCTCCGTATGTATGATTACCAAGAAGGGAACCATCAAGAGAACTAATATCAGCGCGTTTAAGAATGTTCGCAAGACCGGTATTATTGCAATCAACATCGAGGAAGACGATGAGTTAGCTTATGTTTGCAGAACCTCGGGCAATCAGGAATTGCTTGTTGCAACAAAGAAGGGCTTCTCAATCAGATTTGATGAGAACGATGCCAGAGAAATGGGCAGAACCGCAAGAGGCGTTCGAGCAATCAAGCTCCGCGAGGGCGATGAGGTTGTGGGAATGACCGTTTGCGAAGAGGGTAAAGAACTGCTCACTGTTACCGAAACAGGCTACGGAAGAATCAGCAGCTTTGATGATTATCGTTTGCAGTCAAGAGGCGGTAAGGGTATTACCAACTACCGCACTGCAAAATACGGAGATGTTGCCGCAGTTATAACCGTTACCAATGAAAACGATGTTATTATAATCACATCGGCAGGTATAATTATCCGCGTTCCTGTTGAGGAAATCAGCAGATTCGCGCGTCCGGCAAAGGGTGTCAGAATAATGAGAGTTAAATCCGAAAACGGAGAAAAGATTCTCTCGGTTGCATCGGCAATCCACGATTCAGAAGAGGTTACCGACCACCCCGAAGCTGCAGAGGCAGATGCCGCAGATGTGGGCGAACCCGATGAAGCTGCAGAACCTGAAACAGAAGAAACCGAAGAATAAAAAAACCCGCCTTCATTTTAAGGCGGGTTTTTTATTTCTCGGACAATTTTTATCATCACAATCAAGACATAAAGCTTTATAATTTTTAGTTGTGCAACAAATCAGATAATCACATTCATCACAACAGCATTCAAGAAGTTTGCCTTTAAAATCTTTATGTTTGCCGTTGCCTTTGCAGTTTTTTCCGTTATTTCCCGGAAACAAAACAATTCCGGTAACATCAATAATCATATAAAAACCCCCTATATAGACTATTACATTATATAACGTAATAGTCTATATGTAAAGAGGGACAATAAGATATTATCTAATAAAAAAGTATGATATGGAGAAATATCTTATGATTACATTAAACGTAAAGGAATTGTTAGAGAAGAAGGGTAAAACAAAATATTGGCTTTACAAACAGCTCGGTATGAGTTATCAGAATTTCAACAAAATGATAAACAATCAAACAAAATCGATAAGATATGAAAATATTGAAACAATGTGCTTGCTTTTTGATTGCACTCCAAACGATTTGTTTAAAATAGAGCTTTAAAAAACCCGCCTTCATTTGAAGGCGGGTTTTTAATCTTCAGGCTCTATTATTTTATAGTATGCTCTATAATCCTCGGTCAGTGGTTTTGAAACATCGGTTTTGTATATGTTCACAATATCGCGACAAATAGATGAAGCATATTCTAAAGTGTTTTTTGTGCCTCCCGATTTCCCGTCAAAAAAGGTAATAACATAGCGGCTGCGCTCAACCATATATTTATTGCGCTGTGAAAAAGCCCATTTTTCATAACGGTCGTTTAAAACAACAACCTCGTCGGCTTGTTTTGAAAGTGCGTTATATCGGGCTTTCCATTCATAGCTCCAGCCTCTTTCCTGACCTTTAAAGGGAATAACGGCGATAAGCTTTATGTCTTTATTGAGTTGTTTTATAAGGGCAACCTGTTCGGCGGCAATGATATCGAAACCGTTCGCCATTCCTGTATAAAAGGTATTAACCCCATTATTTATGAGCTTTGAAATAGCACCGATAAGGCGGCGCGAAAAATCATTATATTGAGGGTCGTTTTCGCTTAACGGGAACGGGAATTTATCCGCACGATAACCCGTAAAGCAGCAGCTTTTTTCAATATCGTTCAAAATATCTCACCTAATTTCACTAATAAAATAAAGCATAGCCTTATAAAAATAAGGTTTTTTGCGCAACTAAGACAAGAAAAATCGTTGACAAAGGAAATTTAAAAAAGTATAATAAAAAATAACAAAGAAAAGAAATTTCGGGAGTGAATAAAGATGGATAAAATAGATTATCGTCTTATAAGTCTTTTGCAGGAGAATGCAAGAATGCCGCTAAAACAGTTGGCCGAGCGTGTTTTCCTTTCCTCGCCCGCAACCGCAGCAAGACTGGAGAGGCTTGAAAAAAGTGGAATAATTTCAGGCTATGGCGTTAAGATTGACCATAAAGCCTTGGGCTTCCCGATAACCGCTTTTATAAACCTGGAGGTCCAACCTCAGCAAAAAGCAACTTTCTATCCTTTTATAAAGGCTCATCCGAACGTTTTGGAATGCAACTGCGTAACCGGTCATTATTCAATGCTGATTAAGGTTGCCTTTGAAAGCACCGAAGCGCTCGATATCTTTATCGGTCAACTCCAAACCTTTGGAAGCACTCAGACTCAGATAGTTTTCTCAACCGCAAAAGAGGAAACGAGTGTTGAATTAGAAAAGGTTATTGCAGGAGAGTATCCCGAAGTTCCGCAGATGAAATAAGAACAAAAAGACCTATGCTCAGCATAGGTCTTTTTTTATGCTTCTTCCGCCTCTGCCTCGGCGGCCTTTTTGCAACCACCGCTTTTAATAACAACAACGTCATCGCGGTCAAAAACCTGCGGCGCGCCGTCGGTATTATCCATCTTAACCTTGATTTTTCCCGATAGCAGACTAACATCGCAAACGGTTCCTCTGCCTGAGGGGGTATCAACATAAGAGTTGACCCTTGGAGTTATCTTGTTAAGATGCTCGTAAGCCTCCTGCTCATATTTCAGGCAGCACATAAGTCTGCCGCAGGTGCCTGAAATCTTGGTTGGGTTAAGGGATAAGCCTTGCTCCTTAGCCATTTTAATAGAAACGGGCTGGAAATCGGATAAAAAGCGAGAGCAACAGAACGGTTGGCCGCAAAAGCCTAAGCCGCCCATCATTTTTGCCTCATCGCGAACACCAATCTGACGAAGCTCGATTCTTGTATGGAAGCTTGCTGCCAAATCCTTAACGAGCTCTCGGAAATCAACTCTGCCGTCAGCAGTAAAGAAGAAAAGGATTTTAGAGCCGTCAAAAGCGATTTCAACGCTGACAAGCTTCATCTCAAGCTCGTGCTCGGCAATTTTTTTCTCGCAAACTTCAAATATCTCGCGTTCTTTTGCGCGATTTTCTTTCATTTTTTTAACATCATCATCGGTAGCGGTTCGAACAACCGGCTTTAACTGACCAACAATCTGACTGTCAGGCACAGTATGGTTACCGCTGACAACCTCGCAAATTTCAGTGCCTCTTGAGGTTGTAACAATAACATAATCGCCAATATTATATTTTTTGTTCTGCGGGTCAAACGAGTAAATTCTACCGTCAGACCTGAACTTAACGCCTATAATTTCTACCATATATTAACTCCGTTTCAAAGAAGATAAATTCTGTTTTTAAAATTGTATCATAAAATATAAACAATTACAAGAATTATAGAAGTGCAAATATTTCCGCAACAAAATAGGTTATATAAAGCGGTAACGATAGGGGTTGGCCAAGGTGGTCTTTAATAGCCAAACCAAGCTTATCGCAAAAAGCATAAATTGCGGCAAGTGAGGAGGATCGAACGCCTACCGGGTTTTTAAAAGCTGTCTGCCTCATCTTTTCGGATAAAACTATGCGGAATTCCTTTAAAAAGGCATTAAAACCTGCACGGTCCTTTTCATAGGAAAACATCAAAACGGAGGCGCCAAGGCGGTCCTTTTTAACTAGAAACTCCCAAAACGCCAACGCGTCTGCTTTGGCTTTGTTCTGGTTGCCCTTAAGATATAAAAGAGCCTGACCAATGTTTCCGTTAGAGCTTTCGAGCGAAGAAATAATCGCTTCCTCGTCGGCGTTGGTTTTTTGCTTAATAAAGGCTGCCGATTCTTGTGTGTCGGGGTTTGTTACCGATAAAGTAACACATCTTGAACGAACAGTCGGAAGAAGAAAAGACGCGCTATGGCAAATAAGAATAAAAACCATAAATGATGGCGGTTCCTCTAAAACCTTTAAAAAAGCGTTTTGTGCCGAATCGTTCATTTTATCGCAATCGAGCAGAATATTAACCTTGCGCTTTGCCTCAATAGGCATAACATAAGCATCGCTTCTAATATCGCGAACAGTATCAACCTTAAAGGTTGCGCCATCGGGCGCATAGGTTAAAACATCAGAATGAGAGTTGTTTAAAACAAGGGAACA
>JAZOQD010000147.1:0-21573 GCA_045655925.1 Acutalibacteraceae bacterium
AGAAGACCTCTGCTCTTCGCGTAAGCGCTGCTATTTCTGCGGATGATGCAAATAAAGCTTCTGAAATCGGCTTTATTGCACTTCCTACCAAGAAGACAACTGCTGATTGGTATAAGTTCGATGCTGAAGGCAAGCTTGCTAGCGGCGCTCTCTCAGTTAAGGTTAAGGATGCTAACGGTCTTGGAATTACAGACGCTGAGGGTAATGATCTCGGAATCACTGAGCTTCTTGCTCCTTCAACTGTTCCTGTAGCAGACGGCCAGAAGGCATATCAGGTAATCATTACCGATCTTCAGAAGATTGGTTCAACCGGCGCAGGTCTTAGAAACGATGCAATCTCGGTTGTTCTCTATACTAAGGCTGCAAACGGCAAGTACACTTACTATTTCGCAAACGAGATCTCCTATGATCAGACTATGACCAAGCTTGCAATGGCTGGAAATAACGTTGCGAAGTATGAATATTAATTCGAGTAGGAGGAAATGAGCATTATGAAACAGTATGTTAAACCCGAATTAGTTATCAATAATCTTTTTTCTGACTCTCGAGTAGCTTTCGATCCGTGGGAAGATGTAACCCCCGGCGAGAACGGCACAGGCACAGGTTCCGGACGTATTTCCGGTTCCGGTTGGCTTGATGACGAAGACTAATTCAAAAGATTAGTTCTAACTAACAACAAAAGCGCAATGCCAAAGGCATTGCGCTTTTTCTTTGTGAATTTAATATAAATTTTCATGCGATTTAATTTGCTTTTTAAATTATAATGTTTGACGAAATTTTAAGAAAAAAATTGTTATGTTTTGACGCTTTTTGTCGATATAAATTCTTTTGATTTTTTATGCCAAAAGTAGTGGGTTTTTGCAACAAATAATTACCAAAAATTACCAATTTTGCTATTGCAATCTTGTGTCGCGTATGGTAAAATATGGCAAGAATTTGTGAGGAGGATTCACATTATGGAAAAGAAATTAAAGGTCCTTATTGCCGATGACAGCACCGAATTTGGTCAAAATTGCGCTAATGTCATCAACTCTTACGGAATGGAGGCGGTTCTTTGCGCAAAGGATGGAAAAGCGTTGGCTGATTATGCTGTCAGAATTAAACCTGATGCAATACTTTCTGATATATTTATGCCGAATATTGATGCTCTGGGAGTTATGGAATTATTAAAGCACGAATTTGGCGGAGCAATGCCGTTATACTTCGTTATGTCAGGCTTTGGCAGCTCGCGTCTTGAGTCGGAGGCAGTTGCCGCAGGTGCCGCTTACTTCTTTATTAAACCATTTGATTTTGCAATTCTTGCCGAAAGGATTTTGCATATCGCAGGGCTTACTAAACGCACCGATGTTATCATAAACAACAACGCACCCGTAACCGATTCTGATTTAGAACTCATGATAACTGATATTATTCATCAGATTGGTGTTCCTGCTCATATCAAGGGTTATCATTACCTACGCGATGCTATTATTTATTCGGTTAAAAATCCTGATGTTATAAACTCGGTAACCAAGGTTCTGTATCCAACGGTTGCCAAAAAGCATCAAACAACTTCTTCAAGGGTTGAAAGGGCTATCCGCCATGCTATTGAGGTTGCCTGGGACCGCGGAGACCTTGATGTTCTTAATTCATATTTTGGATATACTGTTCACACCGGTAGGGGTAAGCCGACAAATTCTGAATTTATCGCAATGATAAGCGATAAACTCCGTTTAAGGCTTAAACTTACCGCATAAAATTGCGAATAAAAAATCGGCGCAATATTTAAATTGCACCGATTTTTTTCTACTTTTTATCAAGCAAATGTTTGATTCAAACTATATTTCTGTATGTGGTGAGAAGGTTCCTGCCACTTTTAATTGGTCGCATACGCCATTTAATTCTTTCATCATATCCTGACCGCCTTCCGTTTCTAAGGAACCATCGATTTCAATATAAAAATAATACTGCCAGGAGTGCTTTCTCATTGGTCTGCTGCGAAGAGCGGTCATATTGTAGCCATATTTGGCTATGATGCTAATGGCGTTCGCAAGAGAGCCGGCTTCGTGCTTAACAGTGAGCATCAAAACGGTGCTTGAGAGGGTGGGTGAGTTAGCCTTAACCTTGGAAAGAACGGCAAAACGGGTTGTATTTTCACCGCTTTTGTTGATATTTGGCTCAATGATTTTTAAACCGTAAAGCTCAGCTGTTTCAACACTTGCAATAGCACCGAAAGACTTGTCGTTGGCTTCGGCGACCGCTTTTGCGGCAAGGGCGGTGTTATTAGCCTCTTCGGTTTTAAATCCGCGCATTTTAATGTAATCATGGCATTGGCTGAGCGCTTGAGGGTGGCTTGTAACCTTTATAATATCCTCAACAGTAGCACCGTTAACTCCTAAAAGGTTTTGATGTATTTCAAGCTCATAAATTCCGTTTATATGAAGTGTTCCTGAAAAAATAAGGTCGAGCGTTTGTCCAACCTCGCCGGCATAGCTGTTTTCAATAGGGAGCACAGCAATATCGCACTCGCCGTTTACAACCGAATTGTAGGCGGCTTTGAAATCACTAAAAGAAACGCGGTTGCTCTCAGGGAAAATCCTACCTGCGGCAATATGTGCAAACGCACCCTCAACGCCGCTGTATGCAACCTTCAAGCCGCTTTGCATACGGGTTTGATATGCGCGGGAAATTGACATCATATTTTTAAGAAAATCAATATAATAACCCTTTAAAACCTCGTCCTCGATAAGCGCGGAGTTCTTTTCAATAACCTGTTCCTCGCGTTTTTCATCAAGAATGGGGAGGCCAAACTCTTTTTTATACTCGTAAACCATCTCTGAAGCTTTCATACGTTTTAAAAAAAGTTCCGCCATTTTGGAATCTACTTCGTTTATGATGCTTCTGGCTTCTTCAAGCTTGTTGGACATTTTTTATTCACCTCAGTTTAAAGTTTTTCTGCAATATCAAGAATAAGTCTTTCGGTCTTTTCCCAACCGAGACAAGGGTCAGTAATAGATTTGCCAAAAGTATGTTCATCAAGGCTCTGAGCGCCGTCTTCAAGGTAGCTTTCAATCATAAGGCCTTTTACAAGGCGCTTAATATCAGCGTTTTCATTACGGCTATGAACAATATCCTTGGTTATTCTGATTTGCTCGAGATATTTCTTGCCAGAGTTGTTATGATTGGTATCAACGATAACCGAGGGGTTGGTAAGGTTGGATTGCTCGTATAGTTCCTCAACTCTTAAAAGGTCTTCATAATGGTAGTTGGAAACGCTTCTTCCGGTATAATCAACATAACCGCGCAAAATAGCATGAGCGTAAGGGTTACCCTCGCTTGTTACCTCCCAACCGCGATAGATAAAGGTATGGCTTGATTGAGCGGCAACGATGGAGTTCATCATAACATTCAAATCGCCGCCGGTGGGGTTTTTCATACCAACGGGAGCGCCGATACCACTTGCGGTAAGTCTATGCTGCTGATTTTCAACCGAACGCGCACCAATGGCAACGTAAGAGAGTAGGTCAGAGAGGTAGCGATAGTTTTCGGGGTATAGCATTTCGTCAGCGCAAGAAAAATCATAATCGCGCAAAGCCGCCAGATGCAATTCACGGATAGCAACAATGCCTTTATACATATCGGGTTTTGCATCGGGGTCAGGCTGGTGGAGCATTCCTTTGTAGCCTTGACCCGTCGTTCTTGGCTTATTGGTATAGATGCGCGGAATAATAATTATCTTATCCGACACCTGCTCCTGAATTTTGCGAAGACGTGAGATATATTCAAGCACAGGTTCTCTATGGTCGGCAGAGCAGGGGCCTATAATTAAAATAAACTTATCCGACCTGCCGTCAAAAACTGCGCGTATGCTTTCATCGCGTTCGTTTTTAACCTTAATCATACGTTCGGTTAAAGGAAACTCCTTTTTGACTTCTTGGGGAATAGGGAGCTTTCGGTGGAAGTTCATTTGCATTGTTGAGTGCCTCGATTCTCGGTTGGAAAATTAAAATTTAAAAACAAAAAATCCGCCCTTCGCTCTGCTAAAAATGCACGAAGATGCGGACTGTCCTATCTATTCAACCAAAGACTTAAACTCTGGAAGTTACACAAGACGGGCAGCCCTTACTAAAATAATAAAAGTAAAAATAAAATTTGTCAATTTTCATTTTGGCTACCTCCTCTATGTTTCGTTTCAACAGATTATATCACTTTAAAGTGATAAGGTCAATATTATTTATAAAAAAATTAAGAAAAAGAGAGGAGTTCTGAGCTCCTCTCTTTTAGCTGGATTGATTATTTAATGCCTTCAATATTGGTTATAATCGAGTCGGTTCCCATTGCCTGAGGAAGTTTTCCGTCCCATTTCTCATAGAACTTTGATTTTAAGATATCCTCGTTTAATGAGGCCTTTACCTTGTTGTTTGCATCTGCCTCGGCTTCAGCCTTAATTCTGGTTGCTTCTGCGGCGGCTTCGGCGTTGGTGATAGCGGTCTGCTTCTCGGTTTCAGCCTTTAATAGCTGCTGTTGAGCAACCTGCTTCTCCTCGATAGCGGTTATAAAAGCCTCTGAGAAGTCAAAATTGATAATGTTAACATCGGTTATATAAAGGCCGATTGAATTAAGCTTGTCATTAAGGCCTGCAATAAGTCCATCAGAGATAAGAGAACGGTTTGTAACGCTCTCCTCAGCGGTGTATTGAGCAGTGATTGCCTTTAAAACTTCGTTAACGGCAGGGGTCACAAGAATGCTCTCATAACTTGCGCCGATATTCTTATAAATGCTATAGGATTTAGATGTGTCAACACGGTAGTTAATAGCGAGCGTTGTGCTAACAGTCTGAAGGTCCTTTGAGAAGGCTTCGGTATCAACCTCAAGCTTTACAATACGGTTGTCGATTTTAACAACCTCTTGAACAAAGGGGGCTTTAAAATGAAGACCCTCTTGCAGAACGCCTTCGTTAACTTTACCGAGTGTTACAACAACGCCGGTATGACCTGCACTGACAACGGTAAAGCAGTTAGCGGCAAGGATGATAACAAAAAGCGCAATAACTATGATGATAGCCGCCTTTTTAACACCTGAGCCCATTTTCTTGATATCAAAATCTTTATTCATTTTTCATTCCTCCTAAGAATGTTCTAATAAAATATTATCACAAAATTTCCCAAATTTCAATTACTTATAAAAAGTTTACAGTGTGTTTAAAAATGCCTGTTTTTGCACATCCTGAATGGAATGCCAATACCAATGTTTCGGGTAACAACATTGACACTGAGGTTGAAAATGGGTATAATGATGATACTTTAAATGCTGATGAATACAGAGCCGAGGGGGGCGGAATTTATGGAGAACAAGGTAATAGCGACTCCGAAGTATTGGGAGGAAGAACGGTTTCAACCGCTGGTGGAAGCGGAAACAATCAACGGTCACAAAGTGAAAATACCCAAAAACTTCTTGGATGGTTGGGAAATTCAGAGGTTGGCTCAACATCACATGAAGGAGAAAGGATTGGCTCGAACTCATGGATTGGAGAATCTCAAGGAGCAACGGCCAATCGCTTACGACATGGTGAGGGTGTTTTTGGAAATCTATCAAGAGTAACGCTTAAAGAAACGGATTCTGCAGGTCGTGTGTTATCTGAGCAATTAAGGAATGAATTGTCCGAAACCGCTATGAAGGATAAGGACGGAACTATTCTTTCTTTGTTTCATTGGACCGATGCAGAATTCGATGTTTTTGAAAAAGGCGATATAGGATTTCATTTTGGCTCTCTTGATTCCGCACACAATCGCAGAATTGATGTTGAAAAAGATGGCAAAAGAGAAAGGCAAATATATAAAGAGGTTTATCTCAATATAAAAAATCCCGCTTTTATAGATGGCGACCCTATGACATGGGATGCATTTTCAGCGAGTTATAAACTTAATCAAATAGGTGTTATTTCTGATGAAGAAATTGAGCTTTTAGCGTCTCTTGAAGGATTTAACAACGGTAAGTATAATAGCGAGGCATCAACAACTCTTCGTGAGATTTTGCGACAAAAAGGTTATGATGGCATAGTCTATACCAATTACGGAGAGGGCGGACTTTCAGTTATAGCGTTTAGTCCCGACCAGGTTATCACTGTTGCCGAAAACGGAGTTTTAAAAGAAAATAGCGGAGTAAGTGAGGCGGACTCAGATGAGTCTGCTTCTTTTATGCCTGAAATCGAGTCGGATAATGATTCTGAATCGGTTCTTCCCGATATGTCGGCGGCGGCGCCTGAATCGGATGTCTTTCTCGATACTGCTTATGCCGACCGCGGTCTTGAGCGTCTTACAGATGAGCAGAGGCAGATAAAAGCAATCGGCAAAGCGTTGGGCAGAGAGGTTGAATTTAAGAACCTTGACCGTTGGCGTAAGGACAAAAACGGGAACCGCAAATTCTTCAGTCCTGACGGTTATTATGACAAAGCAACAGGAAAAATTTATATAAACACCTCTCAAGAGGTTAAGCATAATCCGTTAGGGTTTGTATTCAAACACGAGCTTACACACTTCGCGGAAACAAACAAGGCGGCTTATGATAATTTTGTTGCGGCGGTTAAGAAATCCAAAGAGTTTGAAGCTTGGTTAAGGCGCAAAACGGGCGTTAGTGACGGCTCGGTTGACGCTATGACTGCAAAGCTTAACGAGGATATCAGAGAGCAACGCTCAAAATACGGAATAGAACTCGGAGTTGCAGAGGGTGAAAAAGAGGTTATCGCCAATTTTGTCGGCGATATACTATTTCAGAAAAGCGGTAAAACGCTCGACTCGTTACTCAACAACGTTGAAGCCAAGCAAAAGCCGAAAGTTATCCAATTTGTGCTTGATTTTGTTCATTGGCTACGCGAAAAGCTTTCGGGCAACAAAGAGCTTACCTTCGAGTTGCAACGCTTAGAGAGCAAATATGAGGCGCTTTTGAAGGAATCTCAGAAAGCATTTGAGCAAAATTCGGGAGAAATAAAAAAATCCACCGATGAGGGTGGAGAGGTGTATAGTATAGACCCTGGTTTTGAAAGAGCTTATGATAACTGGGATAAAATATCTATAGGCTCTCAAATAAAAATCGGCAGAACATCGAAAGTGCTACAAGAAATAGGAGTTGATTCTAAAAATATTTATTGGGATACTTCAAAAATAAAAAAGATAAAAATAGAACACCCGGGAATGACAGATGACGTTATCAAGCAAGTTCCCAATATTTTAGAATATCCAATTTTGGTTATGGAATCAGCAACAGTTAAGGGCAGATTAACTCTTTTTGGAGAGGTATATGATAAATCAGGTTCTCCTGTTTTAGCCGTGCTGGAGCTCAATCCTATTGATAAGAATGGTCATAATTTAGATGTTATTAAAATTGCTAGTGCATATGGTAAATCTACAAATCCGCAAGGGTTAATAAATAAGAGTAAAATTCTATATATTGACCCAGATAAAAAAAGAACCAATAGTTGGCTGGCGGCTAACGGGCTCCAATTGCCCAGACCCAGTTCCTCTATTGGCTCTAACAACAAAATACCACAAAGCGATTCTGTTGTCAATAACAATTCTATGCCGGATTTGAAAGAATATTCAATGCCCTCCGAAAATGATACCGACTACACCGCTGAAATGGATGCTTTGGATGAGCAGTTCAAAAATGGTGAAATCGACCGCGACCAATATATTTCTCGCATCAACGAGCTTTATAAAAAAGCAGGGGATGAATACGGCACTATTCCCGAGGGCGAAGAGGTTACAGGAAATGAGAACTTTGACAATCCTGCACCTCAAAGCGTTGAAGGAAAGAAAAAAGTCCGCCGTCACGTCAGAACCATTATTGAAGGTGGAGAGCTTACAGAAGAAATGCTTAATGTTACCAAGCAGCAGATTTTGAGCGGCGACCTTTCTTATACTCCAACCTCAAACGAGGCAAATATAAAGTATAAACATAAAAACACCGCCTCATTCCAAAACGGAGTGGGGCGGTTTTCTTAATTATCAAATTTTCGTGTGAAGTTTCGTGTGAAGTAAATATCGAAAATAGTGCAAAAAAGCCGTATTTTTTGAGAGATTTTAATAAATTTTAAAAATACAAAAAGTGCCGCAAAGCGTTGAAGGAATGAAAAAAGCCGCGGTTAAGCGACTTTCTCGTTTGGCGGAGCAGGAGAGATTTCGTCTAGGCTCCTACGGAGCCGTTGCACCTCCAAAACATAGTCGCCTTGCTCATATTTATTCGCAATTCTCCTTGTTTTGTCACTCGCTTTTGCTCGCTGCATCGTCCACCGGACGCGCTCGCAACGCTCCCTCTCGCGCGGTTCCCGGCGCGAGAAAATATCTTGCTTAGAAAAACAAAAAGCAACACCCAAAAAGGTGTTGCTTTTGTTTGGCGGAGCAGGAGAGATTTGAACTCTCGCGCCGGTTACCCGACCTACGCCCTTAGCAGGGGCGCCTCTTCACCAACTTGAGTACTACTCCATGTTGCCGAATTATCTAAAATCGAGTTAAAGATTATTTAGTTAAAAAATGGCGGAGAGGAAGGGATTCGAACCCTTGTGGGATTGCTCCCAAACGGTTTTCAAGACCGCCTCGTTATGACCACTTCGATACCTCTCCGTTTATTGTTTGCGCCCCTAAACCTAATTAAAGGCGCTTAAAGATATTACCATAAATAAAGGGCATTGTCAACACCTTTTAACAAAATTTTAACTCTTTAAAATACCTGCTTTTTTGGGCGGTGCCGCGAGCGTTTTTTAGAGTTTGCTTTCTAAAAGTATTCTCACTATTTTAAACTTTACTCCAAATACATCTTGAACTTGAAATGATTTTAAGATATAATAATTTAGTATATGGAGAAGTATGTCTTGTTGGGAGTGGAATTTTGGAAACTTGTGTAAAAGAGCATAATGCCGAAGCCGTTTTAACGGAGCAGTTCGGCTATGCCGCCCGTGTAAAAGAAATAATAACGAATAAATATAATATTAAGCCATTGGCTTATGTTCATACCTTCGGTTGTCAGCAAAATGTCAGCGACAGTGAGCGCTTAAAAGGTTTATTAGAACTTATGGGCTACGGTTTTACCGATGTGATTGAAAATGCGGACCTTGTTTTATATAACACCTGTGCGGTCCGCGAGCATGCGGAGGACAGAGTTTTCGGCAATGTTGGCATATTAAAGGCTTTAAAAAGGGAAAAGCCGGATATGCTTATCTGCGTTTGCGGCTGTATGGCTCAGCAACCGCGCATAGCCGAAAAAATCAAGAAAAGCTATCCTTATGTTGATATTTTATTCGGAACTCAGGTTCGCTATCGCTTTGCAGAGTTCGTTTATAAAAAGCTTGTTTTTGGCAAACGAATTTTTGAGAACGCTGAATGCGAGCATGAGGTTTATGAGGGAATTCCCTTAAAGCGTGATGGCACCTTTAAAGCCTGGCTTCCCATTATGGAGGGCTGCAACAACTTTTGTTCCTACTGCATTGTTCCTTATGTCAGAGGCAGGGAGCATTCAAGAACACCCGAGGCGGTTATAAACGAGGCGAAAATGTTGCTTTCATCGGGTGCTAAAGAAATTATGCTGTTAGGGCAGAATGTCAATTCCTATGGTGGCGGAAAAGGTTTAATGAATTTTGCCGAGTTGTTGAGGCAAATAAACGCATTAGAGGGCGATTTCAGAATAAGATTTATGACCTCGCACCCAAAAGATTGCTCAGAGGAACTGCTTATAGCTATGAGCGAATGCGAAAAGGTTGAAAAACATCTGCATCTGCCTGTTCAATGCGGCAGTAACCGCATATTAAAACTTATGAACCGAAGATACACTAAAGAGCAGTATCTAAAGCTTATCAAAAAAGCAAAAGAGCTTATGCCTGATATTACCTTTACAAGCGATATTATAGTTGGCTTCCCCGGCGAAACCGAGGAGGATTTTAATGAAACAATGTCGCTTATAGAAGAGGTCAGATATCATTCACTCTTTACCTTTATATTCTCTAAAAGGCCGGGGACTCCCGCCGCCGAAATGGAGGATAATGAATTAAAAGAAGATAAATCAAGAAGATTTGCTTCGTTGCTTAAAAAGCAGGAAGAAATTTCAAGAGAAATGAATCCGAACTTCATCGGAAAAAGGGTAAAACTTCTTATAGAAGAACAAGGCGAAAACGGCGAAATTATCGGTCGTTCTTTAGAAAATTTAGTTGTTCATATTAAAGGTTCAAGGCAAGATATAGGCAATTTTGTCTTGGCCGAAATAACAGAGTTTGACGGCGTTTTACACGGCGTTAGAATTTAAAGGAGTAATAAAAATGGATGTAATTAAAGCAGCAAGAAACTTAGGCGCCGCTATTCAGGCCGACGAGAAATACAAGGTATATATGGAAGCCAAGAAAAAGAGTGATGAGGATAAAGACCTTCAGGCTTTAATTGGCGAGTTTAATATGGCAAGAATGAATATTGATGCTGAAATTAACAAGGAAGAAAACGAGCGTGACCAGGATAAAATCAGAGAGTTTAATGTTACCTTACGCCAGATTTACGGCAAGGTTATGTGCAACGATTCTATGATTGAATTCAATAAGGCTAAAAATGATTTTGAGGGCCTTTTGCGCCATATGAACGGCATTATCGAAATGTGCTGCGAGGGAGCAGACCCCGAGACATGCGAGCCTTCGGAATGCACAGGCAGCTGCGCAACCTGCGGCGGATGCCACTAATTATCAGTTAGTATTTAAAAGGGTGGGAACTAAAGTTGGCTGAATTATCACCGATGATGAAGCAGTATCTTGAGATTAAAGAACAGAATAAAGATTGCCTGCTGTTTTTCAGAGTCGGCGATTTCTATGAAATGTTCTATGATGACGCTGTTACCGCTTCAAAAGAATTAGAGCTTGTTTTAACCGGAAAAGATTGCGGTCAGACCGAAAGAGCGCCGATGTGCGGCGTTCCTTACCATAGCTGCGAGGGTTATATTGCAAGGCTTATCGAAAAGGGCTACCGTGTCGCCATATGCGAGCAGACTGAGGACCCCGCAACTGCTAAGGGTTTAGTTAGACGCGATGTTGTCAGAATTGTAACCCCCGGAACTGTTTTAGAGGATAGTATGCTTGATGAATCGCGCAACAACTATCTTGCAGCAATCTGCATAGGCAAGCGTGAGTTTGGTCTTTGCTTTGTTGATGTTTCAACAGGTGCTGTAAATATAACCTCTCAAAAGGGCAGTGATGCGCTTAGGAGAGTTTTAGGAGAACTTGGACGATTTGCACCCAAAGAGATTGTGACAATTAAAGAGGTTTCTGAGATAAAGGAACTCAGCACATTTATTAAAGATAGGCTGCAATGCTGTGTTTCGGTTATTGACGCTGAATGCTTTGATGCAGGAATAGCCGAAATCTCGGTTTTAAACCATTTTGGAAAAGATTTCCTCAAAAACAAAGGAATTGACACTACAGATTATGCGGTTCGCGCATTGGGAGCCGCTATCGATTATCTTAAAAAGACTCAGATAAACGGTATGGAGCGCATAAGCGATGCCGTTTATTATAAGCAGAACGAGTTTATGAGCCTAGGGCTTGGCACTATGCGTAACCTTGAACTTTGCGAAAATATGCGCACTAAGGAAAAACGCGGCTCGTTGCTTTGGGTTGTTGATAAAACCAAAACCGCTATGGGTAAGCGCCTTATCCGCAAGTGGATAGAGCAGCCGCTTATGGAAATAATGGCTATTGAAGCAAGGCTTAACAGTGTTGATGAAATGCTCGGCAATACTGTTGCTTTGGGTGAACTTCGTGAGATGCTCAGCGGTGTTCATGATTTAGAGCGCCTTATGACCCGTATTGTTTATGGAACTGCAGGCGGCAGAGAGCTTCGTTCACTTTGCTACACAATGCAGAGATTACCTATCATAAAAGCGGCTTTATCGGGATTTTCGAGCAGGATGCTCCAGAATATTGCCGCAGATATTGACCTTTTGGAAGATATTTGTGCGCTTATTGATGCCGCAATCGTTGATGAGCCTCCGTTCTCGGTTCGTGAGGGCGGAATTATCCGCGAGGGCTATAATGCCGATGTTGATTTATTAAGAAACGATATGGTTGGCGGCAAGGATATAATTGCGAATATCGAACTTGAGGAAAGAGAAAAAACAGGTATTAAGACTTTAAAAGTCAGATACAACAAGGTCTTTGGTTATTATATAGAGGTAACTAATTCCTTTAAGGATTTAGTCCCCGATACATATATAAGAAAGCAGACGCTTACTAACTGCGAACGTTATATTACAGATGAACTCAAAACTCTTGAAGCAAGAGTTTTAGGCGCAAGAGAACGCAGTATTCAGCTTGAATTTGCTATTTTTGACGGAATAAGAAAAACCGTTGCAGAGGCTCTGCCGAGAGTTCAGGTAACTGCAGATGCTATTGCAGCTGCTGATGTTTTGGCATCGTTTGCAGAGGTCTCGCTTAAGAATAATTACTGCAGACCGACGCTTAACGTTTCGGGCAATATCAATATCATTGAGGGAAGGCATCCCGTTGTTGAGCTGTTAAGCTCGGCACCCTTTGTCCCGAATGACACTCTGCTCGATGTTGGCGGAAATCGTTGCGCTATTATAACCGGTCCTAATATGGCGGGTAAATCAACTTATATGCGTCAGGTTGCGATTATTGTGCTTATGGCGCAAATCGGTTGCTTTGTTCCTGCTCGTTCGGCAGATATCTCTATTACCGATGCAGTATTTACAAGAGTTGGTGCATCGGATGATTTGGCATCGGGTCAGTCAACCTTTATGGTTGAAATGAGCGAAGTTGCCGAGATATTAAAAAATGCAACAAACAAAAGTTTGCTTATTCTTGATGAAATCGGCAGAGGCACCTCAACCTATGACGGTATGTCAATTGCGCGCGCAGTGCTTGAATATGCAAGCGATAAGAAGAAAATAGGTGCAAAAACTCTTTTTGCAACCCATTACCACGAGCTTACCTCTTTGGAGGGGCAACTTGACGGGGTTAAAAACTATAATATAGCAGTTAAAAAGCGTGGAGATGATATAACTTTCTTGCGCAGAATTGTCCGCGGCGGTGCGGATGATAGTTATGGTGTTGAGGTTGCTAAGCTTTCGGGTATTCCCGAGGCGGTTATAAGTCGCGCAAAAGAAATTTTACAGGGCCTTGAAAGCGGAGAGGGAACTGTTTACAGCCACTCTATAACAGGTGATGAGGCCGATATGCAGATGACCTTTGAGCTTCATGGTGCAAAGCAGCTGCTTGAAGAACTAAAGCTTTTGGATGTTAATACTTTAACACCTATAGAATGTATGACTGCACTTAACGATTTTGTTAAAAAGGCTAAGGAAATAAAGTAAGGAGAATGACTATGGGAGCAAGATATAAACTTTTAGGTAAAAAAAGACATGCGGTTTTGGATTTGCCTTATAATGAGGTTTTAGACACTTTTGAAAAAGCACTCGTTAATACTGATGGTTCCCTTTGCGGAAGTGTTGACCGCGAGACAGGTGTTTTTAAGATTGAATATAGAGTTGAACCCAATAAAAAGGATGTTTATGAAACCTATTGTATGCTCGTTTCTTTAAAAAAGGTTGACGATGAGAAAACACGTATTGATTACGGTTTTTTGTTCGACCGCTTCCTTAATCTTTACACAAGGATTTTATCCTTAATATGCTTTTTGGTTCCGCTTATGGCGGCGGCATTTTTCTTCCTTAAATTCCATTTAAGTTCTCCTAAAACCTTATTCCTTTATATTCCGCTTTTGCTTATATCAGCATTCGGTCTTTTCTCATTTATTGCATATAAAGAGAAAAAGGAAGAAGCAGTTAAAATGGTTAAGGAATTTGAGGAATTGCTTATTTCTGCATTCAATGATTGATTTTGATTAAATCCATGAAGGGAGGTCGCCTTATATGTCAATAATCAATGTTTTGCCTAGACAGGTTGCAGAACTTATAGCTGCAGGTGAGGTCGTTGAAAGACCGGCATCTGTTATAAAAGAGCTTGTTGAAAACTCGATTGATGCGGGATCAAAAATTGTTACAGTTGAAATTAAAAATGGCGGCGTTACCTTTATGCGAGTAACCGATAACGGCTCGGGTATTGCAAGGGAGGATGTTACTACAGCTTTCCTGCGCCATGCAACCAGTAAGGTTAAAAAACAAGACGACCTTGATGCTATTGCGACTCTGGGCTTCAGAGGAGAGGCACTCGCAGCAATTTCCTCTGTTTCAAGGGTTGAAATGCTAACCAAAACAGAATCAGAACAGGTTGGAACGCTTTATAGAGCAGAGGGTGGCTCTGAAATTTTTGTTGATGATGCCGGTTGCCCCAAGGGAACTACTATCATTATCCGAGATTTGTTTTTCAACACCCCTGCAAGAATGAAGTTCCTTAAAAAAGATATAACCGAGGGTAACGCTGTTGCCGCTGTTCTTGATAGAATGGCGATGTCGCACCCAGAGGTTTCTATTTCCTTTATCCGTGATGGCAAGCAGGTTTTTAAAACCCCCGGTGATAGTAACCTTATGTCTGCTATCTATGCGGTTGAGGGAAGGGAGTTTGCGTCCTCGCTAATAGAGGTTGACGGCGAATTTTCCGGCGTTACAGTTAAAGGCTATGTTTCAAAACCAACCGCCTGCAAGCCTAAAAGAAATGCTCAATCGGTATTCTTGAACGGAAGATTTGTCCGTTCAGGAACCGTTTGCTCGGCTTTGGAGGCTGCATATAAAAACAGTGTTATGGTGGGAAGATATCCCGCCGCAGTTTTGCATATAACCGTGCCCTTTGGCGCGGTTGATATAAATGTTCATCCTGCAAAAACTGAGGTGCGTTTTTCGGATGAGCGTCGCATTTTTGATGCCGTTATGTTCAGCGTCAGAAATGCGCTTTTAAAAGGCGACAGCCGTCCTGAAATGACTATGCCGTCTTCTCATAAGCAGATAAGAATGACTGCAGATGAATTCAGGCAGACCGTTATCCCTGAAATTGAGAAGGATAGAAGCGATGTGCTTTCTCAGTATGAAAAGCTGATTATGAACAGTAAAAATACTGCAGTTTCTAAAAGCTTCAGCCAGCCGGGAGTTTCGGGAGGCCCTGCATATACTTCTTATAATCCCGAACCCAAAAAGCAACAGAAAACGGACGTTGTTTTCGGCAATCTCAATGAGAATTTTAAATCTGTCAGTGAGCCGGAAGAGCCTGTAAATGAGCCTCTGATAAAGGCACCTATGGTTGCAGAGCAACCCGTTGAACCTATTGCGGAGAAAAAAGAGCCTGAAATCTTAGGTTCTGATATAGAATATATCGGAGAGGCGTTTAAAACTTATATAATAGTCCGCCGCGATGAAAGCCTTTATTTAATAGACAAGCATGCGGCACATGAGCGCATTATTTTCAATAAATTAAAACGCGAGGATGGAAACACTCCTCAGCTTTTGCTTGAGCCTATAAGAGTAACCTTGGGCAAAGAGGAATATTCGGTTGTTCTTGATAATTTAGAGCTTTATGAAAAATGCGGCTTTGAGCTTGATGATTTCGGCGACGGAACGGTTATAGTTCGTTCGGTGCCTTCAGTGCTATCGGGTGAGGAGGTTTCCTCGCTTATTATTGAGGCGGCAGAGGCGCTGGTTTTAAAGAAAACAATCGAGTTTGACCGCTTGGAGCGCATCTTTGAAACTATGGCTTGCAGAGCTGCAGTTAAAGCAGGCAACATTTCTTCTGCACCTGAACTTTTAGCGTTGGCTAAAGCGGTTTTAGAGGATGAAAACATAATGTATTGTCCTCATGGCAGGCCCGTTGCTATCGAGCTTAAGAAAAAAGAAATAGAAAAGCAGTTTGGCAGGATACAATGATGGAAAAACAGAAAATCATCGTTGTTGTTGGCCCTACTGCCGCAGGTAAAACCGCGCTCGGCATAAAGCTTGCCGAACATTTTAACGGAGAGGTTGTTTCTGCCGATTCGATGCAGGTTTATAAGAATATGCCGATTGCATCAGCGGCAGTAACCAAAGAGGAGATGGGGGATATCCCTCATCATCTTGTCGGTATTTTAGAGCCAACCGAAAAATTCTCGGTTGCCGAGTTTATAAAGCTTGCCGAAAAGGCGATTTCAGATATTGCAATCAAGGGCAAATTGCCGATAATAGTCGGCGGAACGGGGCTATATATTGATTCGCTTATAAACGGCATTGATTTCCCGTCTGAAGACTGCTCTAAGGTTAGGGAAGAGCTTGAAGCAAGAGCAAGGGAAGAAGGTATTGAGAGCCTTTTTGATGAATTAAAAGGCATCGACCCAAAGACCGCGGAAAAGCTGCATTTAAACGATAAAAAGAGGATAATCAGAGCGCTTGAGGTTTATTATATCCATAATAAAACGATGAGCGAATTAAACTTAGAATCCAAAAAGAACGGAACAAAATACGAGCCCGTTTTTATTGGAATAACCTATGAAAACCGCGAGATTTTGTATGACAGAATCAACTGCAGAGTTGATATAATGCTTGAAAATGGGCTTATTGATGAAGCCAAAGCGGCTTATGAAAGTTCATTTTCAAAAACTGCAGTTCAGGCCATAGGTCATAAGGAATTATTCCCTTATTTTAAGGGGGAAAAGACCTTACAAGAGGCTTTGGAAACTTTAAAGCAGGAAACAAGAAGATATGCCAAAAGGCAATTGACCTGGTTCCGCAGAAACGAAAATATAAATTGGATTTATGCCGATAAAACAGATAATGCGGCAGAAGAAGCAATTAAGATTATAGAAAGGGAAGGAACACGCGTTGAATAAAACTGTTTTCAAGGTGCTTAAATGGGTAACCGTTGGATTTTTGGTTACTTTCGTGTTTGCACAGTTTTATCTTTCGGTTATGAACCCCGTAACCACCGATACAGTTTATGAGCATTCAACCTATTCAGGCTGGACTGCAAACGGTTTTATTATTCGTAATGAAACTGTTTTAAGCCAGAATGTGTCGGGCTCATTGTCGTATAATGTTCAAAATGGCGGACGAGTTTCTAAAAACGGAACCGTTGCAAGTGTTTACCTTGATTCTAAAAGCGCTGAATTGGCAGGTAGAATTGAAAAGCTTGATAAGCAGATTGAGGTTTTGCAGAGTGTTCAGATTTATAATGATTCTGCTGCAACTGACCTTTCAGCACTTAATTCTAAAATTGAAAGCAAAATTTTAGAGGTTACCGCCGCAACTCAAAATGGAAGAATATCCAAAACAGATGCGGTTGATGAACTTCTTCAACTTTTAAACCGTAAGCAGATTGTTACAGGGCAGGCAACTGATTTTAACACTCTTATAGCATCATTAAAAGCAGAGCGCGATGCTCTTAAAGTCGCCGCAGGCGAGGGAACCGGCAGTGTTGTTTCTCCGTCTTCGGGATATGTTATTTACTCGGTTGATGGGTATGAAAATACTCTTAAACCTGAGATGATTCCTGAACTTACTGCAGAGAAAATGTCAGCGATACCAAGAGAACCTATCCCTGATAACGCGGTTTGCAAAATAGTAAGCGATTATGAATGGTATATTTCCGTTGTTATTCCGTTTGATGAGGCGCTTAATCTTCGCGAGGGCGAAACAGTCAAACTTTTAACTCCGCTTGTTTCAGTTCCTGAACTTTCTGTTACTGTTAAGAGTATCAACAAACAATCAGCTCAAGAAAATGCAGTTGCAACCTTTGCCTGCAAAACAATGAACACCGAGCTTGCGGAATACAGAACTCTCGAGGTTACCGTTGTTTATAGTGAGCATTCGGGACTTAAGGTTGATAACCGCGCCATTCGTGTTTTAGATGGTAAAAGGGGAGTTTATGTTTTAACCGCATCGCAAGTTAAATTTGTTCCCGTTAATGTTATTTATGAGGGCGAAAACTATTCGATAGTTGAAAAAGAGGTTTCTAATTCAAAGGTTCTGCGCCTTTATGATGAAATTATAGTAAAGGGTAAAAATCTATATGACGGAAAAATTTTCAATTGAAATAAATGAGAAAATAGCATGGTTTGATAAAAACTATGCCGAAATAAAGAACAATATTGCCGATGCTTCAAGAAAAATAGGCAAGCAGGAAAAAGATATTATTCTTCTTGCTGCAACCAAGACGGTTGAGCCCGAGGTTATAAATCATGCCATCAAAAGCGGAATAGAGTATATCGGCGAAAACAGGGTTCAGGAGTTTTTGAGCAAAAAGGATAGCCTGATTACAAGCCATCGCCATTTTATTGGCCATCTTCAGACCAACAAGGTTAAGGATATTGTTGCCGAAGTTGAAATGATTGAATCGGTGCATTCTGTAAAGCTTGCAACCGAGATTGATAAGCAATGTAAAAAAATAGGCAAAACAATGGATATTCTGCTCGAGGTAAATATAGGAAATGAAGAGAGCAAGTCCGGTTTTTCATCCGAAGAATTGGAATCTGCATTAAAAGAAATCGCAAAATTGGAATGCGTAAAGGTTAAAGGCTTGATGACAATTCCGCCCATTTGCGAGAATTGTGAACAAATATGTAATTATTTTAATAAAATGCACAAACTGTTTATTGACATTGAGGCCAAAAACATAGATAATATAGATATGGTATACTTGTCTATGGGTATGTCTTCCGATTACTATGAGGCAATTCTTTGCGGAGCTAACATTGTTCGCGTTGGAACCTCGCTTTTTGGAAGACGAAATTATAATTAAAAGTTTATTAAAGCAAAGGAGATTTTACCATGAGCTTTTTCGATAGAATTAAGGACATTATGAGCGCAACCGATGAGGATGACGAGATTGAAGAGGTTGAAACCGTGAAAGAGGAGCGCCGCAGAGACGATTTTTCTTACACCGGCAGAAGCTATGAGCGTTCTGAGAAGGCAACCCAGTTCCCCAGTGAGCGCAGAAGCTCAAAGCAGGCAGGCACTGTTAGAACTGCAGCTCAGCTTCAGGTAGCCTTGGTTAAGCCTGAGCGTTTTGAGGATGCTCCCGCTATTGCTGACCATTTGGCAGACCAGAGAACTGTCGTTCTCAACCTTGAGGCAGCTAACAAGGAAACTCAGAGAAGACTTCTTGATTTCTTGAGCGGTGCTGCTTATGCTCATTCGGGCAGAATTAAAAAGGTTGCCAACAGCACCTTTATCATCACTCCCAGTGAAGTTGATGTTATGGGCGAGCTTTTAATGGATGAGATTGAGAGCAATACAACCTACTTCTGATTTAGAATATGATAGATGAAGAGCTTAAGCTTTTAAATGCAAGGCTTAACGATGCCGTCAATTGCGCCAATATAAGAAGTATTCCGAAATTTGTGGGGTTTTTAAATGCCGCGCAAGGCTTGGAGGCTTTGAAGGTCGCTAAAGAGCAAAAGGCAAAATGGCTTTTATTCGGCGGATATGAAGGGGCAGAAAGAACTGTTTTTGGCGCTTTTCCTGATTGGGCAGAGCCTGAGGGTTCCTTGTTCCCGATTAAAAGAATCCGCATTGTTAATAAAGGCTTTAAACCGCTCCAGCATCGCGATATTTTGGGAACCTTGATGTCCCTTGGCATCGAAAGGGGAACCATCGGCGATATTATGACCGATGGCAAGGATTCGATAGTCTTTGTGCTCGAATCGGTTGTTGGGCATATTTTGGCTTCGGTTGATAAAATCGGCGGTAATGGGGTTGAATTATCCTTAGATACTGATGATTTTGTTCCCTTAAGCAACAGCTTTTCTGAGTGGACCGCAACGGTTGCGTCGCTTCGCCTTGATTGCGTTGTTTCGGCCGTTTGTTCGGTTTCAAGAAATAAGGCTTCTGAACTGATTTCGCTCGGAATGGTATCTGTAGGCGGCATTTTAAAAGAAAAGCCAACCGCCGAAATAACAGAAGGCGATATTTTAAGCGTCAGAAAATACGGCAAATTTATAATAGATAATGCATCTGCCCGAAGTAAAAAGGGTAGAGTTATTTTAAACTACAGAAAATATAATTAACTGTAAGCGGAGGAATACATAATGAAAACACCTGAGCAAATTCGCAATATGGAGTTCCAGAAATCCCACATGGGTGGTTATAAGCAGAGTGATATTGAGCTGTTCTTAGAAGAAATGGCATCGCAGATAGAGATTTTGATGCGCCAGAAGGCTGAAGCCGAGCGCAAGTTGCAGGAAATCGGTAAAAGAACACCCGATGCATCTCTTTCCGCTGCAGGAATTCAGAATGTTTTAGTAAGCGCTCAGAAGGTTGCAGAAAAAATCGGCGAGGATGCCAAGGCAGAGGCTGAGGGTATTATTGCTGAGGCAAACTTAAAGCTTACCGAAGCTGAAATTAAATCCAAGGAAATAATTGCAGACGCTGAGAAGAACGCTGTTCTTCTGGGTCAGACTGCCGAAAAAGAGGCTGCTAAGATTATTGCTAACGCAGTTGCTCGCGCAGAGGAAATTTCTGCCGAGGCAAAGGAGAGCGTTGAAATAGAGCAGAAGCTTTATGACCGATTAAAGATTGAGGTTTCGGATTTCAAGAAAAAGGCAGTTGCACAGTGCAGCTCTGTTTTAGACCTTATCAATCAGCTCCCTGATGAGATTCCTTTTGATATTGATAGGGCAAAAGAGGTTCTTTTGACCGACTTTAGTGACCCTGAGGTATTGCTTAAAGAAGCAGTTGATAAAAGACTCGCTGATGAAGCGGCAGAAAAGCAGACCGCTGAAATTACCGTAACATCTGTTCCTGATGCTATGCAGATTTCTATGGATGAAACTCCTGAGGAGGCTGCAGAGGAAATTCCTGCTGTTACCTTGGTTGCTCCCGAAGAGCCCGAGGAAGCAGAGGAGATAGAAGAGGAAGAAGAACCCGAGCAGGATGAAGATGACGAGGAAGAGGAAGAAGAAATTACCGTTGTTAAAGAAAAAGGCCGCGGACATATAACCTTCAGCATCGATGATGACGATGATGATGACGATGACGACGAGCCCAGACTCTTCTTCAAGAAAAAGAGAAAATAATTATAATGTAAAAAACCATAAACTATAGCAGGCTTTTTAGCTTGTTATAGTTTATGTTGTGAAGGCGGATAATCGCCTTTTGGTTTAAAGGAGTTTTAAAAAATGGATTATAATAAGACACTTAACTTGCCGGTTACCGAATTCCCGATGAGAGCCGGTCTGCCCACCCGTGAGCCTGAGGCTTTAAAAAAGTGGCAGGATGAAAACACCTATGAGGAGCTTATGAAGCATAATGAGGGCAAGCCCCTTTATATTCTTCATGACGGTCCTCCGTATGCAAATGGTATTATTCATATGGGAACCGCGCTCAATAAATCTTTGAAGGATTTCGTTCTCCGTTATAAGAACATGTCCGGCTTTAAGGCTCCTTATGTTCCGGGCTATGATACCCATGGTTTGCCTACCGAGCTTAAGGCTCGTAAAAAAGCAGGTATGGAGTCTGACCAGCAGATTTCCGCATTAGAGCTTCGCAGAATGTGCCGCGATTTTGCTCTTGGCTTTGTTGATGACCAGCGCAAGCAGTTTGAGCGTTTGGGCGTTTTGGGTGATTGGGAGCATCCTTATCTTACCTTGGCAAACGATTATGTTGCAAAGCAGATTGAGATTTTCGGCAAAATGGCTG
>JAZOQD010000148.1:0-3263 GCA_045655925.1 Acutalibacteraceae bacterium
GCCATGTCGTTCTGTGAGCCAAGGAGTTGAGGATTTAATTTGTCTTCCTAAGACCGCTTGGCCTCCGACTTGGTGATTGTGCTGAATATGCCTCAGAGCTTATCGGTAAGATTGTTTTACGTTCTGCAGAGGTTTGCAATACGTTTGCAGAGAGCGGGGGACAGAATGCAAAAGATTTAATTAACCTTGCAATTGGTATGACAGAGGTTTTTAAAGCCGATGCTTTGTCTATAGTTACTGAAAAAATAAGCGATGAAGATAAAAACTCTAAATTATTAGAAAAATATACCGCCGCTACTGAATATTTTGATTTATTGCTTACTCAAATTGCTTGATTGATAAATATTTAACAATAAATAACTGAATTTAACCAAAATTTCAAAAAGTTTGTAATATTTTTTAACAAAGTGCTTGACTTTATCATATCTTAATATATAATACATTTAAGGCTTTTGCCATATTTCGATTATTTTTTTGGAGGTTATAGAAATGCTTAACATTAAAACCTATAATAAAATTGCCGCTTGCGGACTTGATAAGTTTGACAAGACAAGATATACCTGCGGAGATGATGTTGAAAACCCCGTTGGCGCTATTGTCCGTTCTTCTTCACTTCATGAAACCGAGTTTCCGGAGTCCTTGCTTGCTATAGCAAGAGCTGGTGCAGGCACTAACAACATTCCTGTTGACCGTTGCGCTAACGAAGGTATCGTTGTTTTCAACACTCCCGGTGCTAACGCTAATGCTGTTAAAGAACTTGTTATTGCAGGTTTACTTATTGGTTCTCGTCGTGTTATTCCTGCTATTAAATGGGCAGAAACCTTAAAGGGCAACGGCGCAGAGGTTGGTAAAATGGTTGAAAAAGGCAAAGGCGCATTTGTTGGTCCTGAAATTAAGGGTAAGAGCCTTGGCGTTATTGGTCTTGGCGCTATCGGTGTTTTAGTTGCGAATGCTGCTAACGCTCTCGGTATGCAGGTTTACGGTTATGACCCTTATCTCTCTGTTAATGCTGCATGGAACCTTACTCATAACGCCATTCATGCAATGGATCTTAAGGATATTTTTGAAAATTGCGACTATATTACTATTCATGTTCCGCTTACTCCCGATACTAAGGGCTTTATAAATAAGGATGCTATTGCTTTAATGAAGGATAACGTTCGCATTTTAAACTTCGCAAGAGGCGACCTTGTTAATTCTAATGACCTTCTCGCTGCTTTAGAAGAGGGTAAGGTTGCATCCTATGTAACTGATTTCCCGTCTGATGAGATGATTGGCGCTGACGGTGTTATCTGCATTCCTCACCTTGGCGCATCAACTCCTGAATCTGAGGATAACTGCGCTAAAATGGCTGCAGATGAGCTTATCGATTATATCGAAAACGGTAATATTGTTAATTCTGTTAATATGCCCGCAATTTCAATGCCTAAGGGCGATGCAGTTCGTATCTGCATTATTCATAAAAATGTTCCTGCAGTTATCAGCAAAATTTCGGGAATTATTTCTGAGGCTCATATCAATATTGCTAATATGCTTAATAAGTCTAAAAATGAAGTTGCTTATACAATGATTGATATTGATAAGGACCATAAGGCTGATGCTGATAAACTCGCTGATGCTATCGGCAATATGCCTGAAGTTATTAAAATCAGGGTGATTTAATAATGGAATATCGTTCCAACCGTTCTGTTGAACCTAAAAAACGCAAGAAAAAGGTTAAAAAGAACCTTATAATATTCATTCAAACCCTGATTATCATTGCGCTTACCGTTGCATTGATTGTTGTTTCTTTAAACTATAATAGCCTCAAAAGTAGCGTTAAAAGCAATAACTCTTCCTCTGATTTAACTTCACAAAATGCTTCATCAGAAGCAGAGGTTAAGGTTGATGAAACTAAAGAGTGGTATTTAAAGCTTGTTAACCCTGATGTTAGCGTTACAAATGAGTTTATAAGCTCGGTTAAGCTTTCTAATATTGATTCGCGTTTTACCAGTGGCAATGAATCGAGTAAATTTCTTGATGAAAGGGTAGTCGATGCGTTCGTCAGTATGTGCGAGGCTGCTTTAAAAGACGGTATTGCTTTAAAATCAATTTCAGCATACAGAACCTATAATTATCAGAATACTCTTTATAACAATCGCGTTCAAAGATGTGTTAATGATGGTTTAAGCCGCGAGGAAGCTAAACAGGTTGCCGCAACAATTGTTGCTATCCCGGGAACAAGTGAGCATCATTTAGGCCTTGCAGTTGATATAAACTCGGTTGAGGAATCATTCGAGGATACTACCGCGTTCAGATGGCTTCAGGAAAACGCCGAAGACTATGGCTTTATTATGAGATACTCTAAAGAAAAGAAGAGCATAACTAAAATCATTTATGAGCCTTGGCATTATCGCTATGTTGGTGTTGAGCATGCAAAACGCATTAATGAGCTTGATATGTGCTTGGAAGAATATATAGATTATCTCAAAGCCGGAAACAAATAATTTTAGAATTTAATGGTTGACAAACCAAGTTGTTTGTGTTATTATGCTTTTACAACAAAGTAGGACTTATCCGTCCTCACCTCCAAGTTTCGTCTTAAGAGGTCAATAAGATTCTGTATTTTTATGCAGCTTATTGTGCGCGGATGGGTTAACTGTCCGCGCTTTTGTTTTATTATTTTTTCGGAGGTGCGTTACAATCAGTAACAAAGAACTTCACATTAACGAGGAAATCAGAGAAAAAGAAGTCCGCGTTATCGGCGCTGACGGTTCTCAGCTTGGCGTTATGTCGAGCAAGGATGCTTTAGCAAAGGCTGTTGAAGCCGATTTAGACCTTGTGCTTATTGCTCCTCAGGCAACACCGCCCGTTTGCAAAATTATGGATTACGGTAAGTATTGCTTTGAACAGGCAAAACGCGAAAAGGAAGCTAAAAAGAACCAGAAGGTAGTTGATACTAAGGAAATTCGCTTAGGTCTTAGTATTGATACGCATGACTTTGAAACCAAAGGTAATCACGCTGTTAAATTCATTAAAAGCGGCGATAAGGTCAAGGTTTCCATTCGTTTCCGTGGCCGTGAATTAGGCCATCCCGAAATCGGCACCGAAATTATGAAGCGCTTTGCAGAATACTGCTCTGAAGTTGCAGTAGTTGAAAAGCCTGCTAAAATGGAAGGCCGTAATATGTTTATGTTCTTAGCCCCGAAACCTGTTAAATAGTTTAAAAATTCTCAAGGAGGAATATTCAATGCCTAAGATGAAAACACATAGTGGTGCAAAAA
>JAZOQD010000149.1:0-2427 GCA_045655925.1 Acutalibacteraceae bacterium
AGATAGCGATGATGATACTAATGCTATCAATATGCAAAAGGGCTACGAAAATGTTGCAACCGGTCAGGTTACCTTTGCAGCGAGAGATTCCGATTACGATGGAAACAAGATCAAAAAAGGCGAACTTTTGGCTCTTGCAAACGGTAAGGTTTCCTTTACTGAAACCGATCTTGAAAAATGCGTTGTAAAGCTTGTTAAGAATCTTTCAAACCGCGATACCGCATTTATTACCCTTATTTATGGTTCAGATATAACCAGTGAACAGGCAAGTAAGGTTGAGGCGGCTCTTTCGGCAAAAATGCCCGATGTTGAGATAACCCTCATAAACGGCGGTCAGCCGGTTTACTACTTTATTATTTCGGTTGAATAATATGGATTTTAAAACGGATATCAGATTTTTAAAGGGTGTCGGCGAAAAACGCGCCGAGCTGTTCAAACAGCTCGGCGTTAGAGACGTCGGCGCTCTTTTGCAATTATACCCGCGCGATTACAGGATTTTAAAGCCCAAAATGCTAAAAGAAACCGAATTCGATGTTCCTGCTGCAATTAAGGCTACCATTATTTCGCCCATAAAACAGGTCTATATCCGCAAAAACATGGTGCTTTATAAGTTTATTGCAACCGATGGTGAGGAGGATATGGCGGTAACAATTTTCAACAATAAATATGTTGCCGAGAGCCTGAAATTCAGTGGTGAATATCTGTTTTATGGTAAGATTATCAGAAACCTTATCGGTTGCGAGATGTCGGCACCAGAAATTTATCCTGTTGATACCGATGAAATCATACCCGTTTATCCTCAAACTGCAGGTCTTACCTCAAAAGCAATCAGCAGGGTTATTAAAACCGCGCTCGAAAATTGCGATATTGAGGAAACCTTATCCGATGAAATTAAAGAAAAATACAATCTTTGCGATATAAAAACTGCGTTACATAATATCCATTCTCCTAAAGATAAGCAGAGCATTGATATTGCGCGAAGACGCCTCGTTTTTGAGGAGCTTTTCTATTTGCAGACGGGTATTTTGTTCCAGAAATCCTCAAGAATTAAAACAACTAATGTTAAAATCAACGGAAATTGCATAAGAGAGTTTGCCGCCGATTTGCCTTTTACATTAACCGATGCTCAGAAAAACGCCATAAATGACGCAGTCAAGGATATGCGTTCAGGTAAGCCGATGAGCCGTCTTGTCCAAGGCGATGTCGGAAGCGGTAAAACAATGGTTGCGGCAGCTTTGGCCTTTGCGGCGGCAAAGGAGGGCTACCAATCGGTAATTATGGCACCAACCGAGGTTTTGGCGGCCCAACATTTTAACACCTTCGAGAAACTTATGAAGGATAGCGGAATCAGGTTAGAGTTGCTTGTCGGTTCGCGGACCAAAACATCAAAAGCCAAGATTAAAGACGCCCTTAGAAATGGCGAAATAGACATTCTGATTGGCACTCACGCCGTTTTAGAAGATGACGTTAAGTTTAATTCCTTAGGCCTCGTTGTTACTGACGAGCAGCATCGTTTTGGCGTTGAGCAAAGAACTGTTCTTTCAACTAAAGGCGATAACCCGCATATGCTCGTTATGTCAGCAACACCGATTCCGAGAACAATGTCCCTCATCTTTTATGGCGATCTTGATATAAGCATTATTGACACCTTGCCGAGCGGCAGACAACCTATTGAAATGTTTTTTATAGACAGCGCAAAGCGTGAGCGTGCATACTCATTTATTAAAAATCAACTTGATAGCGGCAGACAAGCGTATATCGTCTGCCCTGCGGTTGAGGAAAATGAAGCTATAAATATAAAAGCTGCTACCGAATATTACGAAACGCTTAAAGACGGCGAATTTTCAGGCTATAGTGTTGGCCTTTTGCACGGCAAAATGCGCCCCAAAGAAAAAGACAGGGTTATGACCGAATTTAAAAACGGTAATACGCAATTACTCATTTCAACCACAGTCATTGAGGTTGGCGTTGATGTTCCAAATGCTGTTATAATGATGATTGAAAATGCCGAAAGGTTTGGTCTTTCTCAACTTCATCAGTTGCGCGGCAGAATCGGCAGAGGAAAATATAAATCAACCTGCATTCTTGTTTCAGATATAAAAAGCGGTGATACCGCTGAAAGACTCAAATTCTTAACCAAAACAATTGACGGCTTCAAGGTTGCCGATGAAGATTTGAGATTAAGAGGGCCAGGTGACTTTTTAGGAAAACGTCAGCATGGTCTGCCCGAACTCAAGATTGCTGACCTTTCCTATGATATGGCACTTTTCAGAGAAGCAGGCGCCGCGGCTAAAGAGCTTTATAACTCAGACCCGTTTTTGAAAGCACAGGAAAACCACGCCATCTTAAAAGAAATGCAAAAACTCTTTAAATCTGCAAGAACTTACGGATATAACTAAAAAAAGTCCCCAAGGCAATTGCCTTGGG
>JAZOQD010000150.1:0-5598 GCA_045655925.1 Acutalibacteraceae bacterium
GCTTTGATTGCCTTCTTAGCGGCTTCTGCAATATCCTTTGCACGAAGACCAAATATATCAAGCAGTTCATTTGCAGGACCTGACATACCAAAGGTATCCTTAACGCCAACCTTGATTACAGGAACGGGGCACTCTTCAGTAACAACCTCGCTAACGGCAGAACCAAGGCCACCGATTACCGAATGCTCCTCAGCTGTTACGATTGCGCCTGTTTCCTTAGCGGCTTTAATAATGATATCTCTATCGATAGGCTTAATGGTTGCAATATTGATAATTCTTGCCGAGATGCCCTCATTTTTAAGGAGCTCGTAAGCCTCCATTGCTTCTTTAACCATAAGACCGGTTGCAACAACTGTTACATCGGTTCCCTCTTTAAGTAAAGCTCCCTTGCCAATTTCAAACTTATAATTTTCATCGAAAACAACGGGAACTGCAAGACGACCGAAGCGCATATAAACAGGGCCATCTAACTCTGCTGCGGCTAAAACTGCCAAACGAGCCTCAACTGCATCAGCAGGGTTGATAATGGTCATGCCGGGGATAGTTCTCATTAAAGCAATATCCTCGCAGCACTGATGGGTTGCGCCATCCTCACCAACAGAAATACCTGCATGAGTTGCGCCGATTTTAACATTAAGATGAGGATAACCGATAGAGTTTCTAACCTGCTCGAAAGCTCTGCCCGAAGCAAACATTGCGAACGAACTTGCAAATACGAGCTTACCTGTTGCGGCGATACCTGCGGCAACGCTCATCATATTACCCTCAGCTATTCCGCAATCATAGAACATTTCCGGATGAGCTTTTTTAAACATACCAGTCTTGGTTGCTGCTGCAAGGTCAGCATCAAGAACAACGAAATCCTGTCTTTTTTCTGCTAATTCAACGAGAGCTTTTCCGTAAGCATCTCTTGTTGCTATTGTTACTACATCTGCCATATTTCCCACTCTCCCTTATTAAAGTGCAGCAATCTTGCTGTCAAGCTCTGCAAGCGCCTGTTCGGTAAGCTCGTTGTTGGGAGCAGAACCGTGCCAATCAACCTTGTTTTCCATATAAGAAACATCTTTACCCTTAATTGTGTTAGCAATGATTGCAGTCGGCTTATCCTTGCACTCTTCAGCAGCCTTAACTGCTGCCTCAATTTCATCAAAATTGTGACCGTCAATTGTGATAACATTCCAATTGAATGCTTCAAATTTCTTGTCAAGCGGAAGCGGTGAGTTAACATCTTCAATAGTTCCGTCTATCTGCAGGTGGTTAAGGTCAACAAAAACAGTAAGGTTATTTAAGTTTTTAGCAGCGGCAAACATTGCTGCCTCCCAAACCTGACCTTCCTCAGATTCACCGTCACCGATAATGCTGTATACTCTGTAATCCTCATTGAAATGCTTTGCAGAAAGAGCCATACCTGCTGCAGCTGAAATACCCTGGCCCAAAGAGCCGGATGACATATCAACGCCGGGGATATGCTTCATATCGGGATGACCCTGCAATATTGCATATGACTTGCGGAGCTTTTCAATCTCTGCAACCGGGAAGAATCCACGAAGAGCTAAAACTGCATAAAGCGCAGGAGCTGCATGGCCTTTTGATAAAACAACTCTGTCCCTTCCCTGCATCTTAGGGTTCTCAGGGTCGATATTCATTTTATCAAAATAAAGGTAAGTAAGTATATCAACACAGGAAAGTGAGCCGCCGGGGTGACCCGATTTTGCGCGGTTGGTGCCGATAATGATTTGTTTTCTTGCTTCTAAGGCAAGCTTTCTGAGTTCAAGTTTTCTTTGCTCGTTCATATGAATCCTCCTATTTTAAGCAATCTAAAGGCTTAAGTTTTGCTTTATACTTTTTGAAATATTCGGGCAGTTCTGCCTCAAATTCCAAGTATTGATTTGTTTTGGGGTGGATAAAACCAATTTTGCCTGCATGCAAACATTGGCCGCAAAGCTCGGTTATAACCTTTTTCGGTCCATAAAGCGGGTCCCCTGCTATAGGATGACCAATTGACGCCATATGAACCCTGATTTGATGAGTTCGGCCCGTTTCAAGACGAAACCGCATCAATGTAAAACCCTCAAAGCGCTCGACAACCTCATAATGAGTAACTGCCGACTTTGAGTTTTTATAAACAACTGCCATTCGCTGACGGTTCTTGGGGTCACGCCCAATGGGAGCACTGACAAGACCGCTATCCTGCTTAACATTTCCATAGCAAATTGCCAAATACTCTCTTGTAAAAGAATGCTCCTTAATTTGCTCGGCTAAATGTATATGGGCAACATCATTTTTTGCAACAATAAGCAAACCGCTTGTATCCTTATCAATTCGATGAACTATACCCGGGCGGCTGACGCCGTTAATTCCCGAAAGAGTTCCCTTACAATGATAAAGCAGAGCGTTTACTAAGGTTCCATCACTATTTCCGGGGGCGGGATGAACAACCATACCTTTGGGCTTATTGACAACAAGCAGGTCATCATCTTCATAAACAATGTCAATCGGTATATCCTGCGGCAAAGCCTCCGGCTCTTTAAGCTCAGGAATTTCAACCGTTACTTCATCGCCCGATTTTACAAGTGCTCTTTTTTTGACAGCGGAACCATTTAAAAGAACTTTGCCATCATCTATAAGCTCAGCGGCAAAGCTTCGAGAGAGAGAAAGCCTTGACGCGATAAAAGCATCTATTCTTCCCTCTTCATCGGTAACTACGATTATCTCAGTTGCCATCTTTGTTTTCCGTTTCCTGCAAATCGGTTGCCATCTTGGAAATATTCTTCTCGCGCTTATAATCTTTAACGAAGTCCATAACAAAATAGACAACAATCATAAATGCACCAACGCAAACCGCGCAATCGGCAACATTGAATACGGGGAAATCAATAAAACCGAACTCTAAAAAGTCAATAACATTACCGCCTCTGAAAATACGGTCAATAAGATTTCCTATACCGCCCGAAAGAACAAGAACGAGCGACCAAAACATCCATTTGCTCTGAAACGTTTTGCGAACAAGCATACAAACACAGATAACCATAATAATACAGGTTATGGTTATTAAAAACCAGGTTTGACCCGCAAAAATTCCAAAAGCGGCACCGCTGTTGGGAATAATGCGGTTCAGGTTTAAAATACCCGGTATAACGGTTATAACTTCGTTTTGCTCCATCATAACCGTTACGAGATACTTAGTTAATTGGTCACCTGCGATAATTAAAATACCGCAGATAATAGCTAATATTGCTGACATATTAACTCCTAAAATTATAATTTAGAAACGATTGCGGCACAGCGACTGCAAAGAGTAGGATGCTCTGCCGACTGGCCAACGGTTTTGCTGAAGGTCCAGCAGCGCTCGCACTTCTCGCCCTCGGCATGCTTAACGGCAACCTTAACGCCGCTATCGCCCATAGCTTCGCCGCCATCACCCTCAATAATATTAACTGAAGAAACGATTAAAACGGTAGGAAGCATATTTTCAACAGATTTTAAGAACTCTAAGGTTTCACCCTTAGCATAAAGGGTTACTTCGGCCTCCAGAGAAGCACCGATTACCTTAGCATTTCTTGCCATTTCAAGCGATTTTTTAACATCATCTCGGATAGCGTGAATTCTATCCCAACGAGCCATAAACTCACTGTCAATCTCGCGCTCTGCTTTGGGGAAATTGTTAAAGATAACATTTCTCTTGTCATCTTCGGCCTTATGAGGCATAAACTGCCAGATTTCATCCGAAGTAAATGCCAGAACAGGAGCAATAAGACGGGTTAGCGCATGGAGAATCTTATAAATAGTGGTCTGAGCAGCGCGGCGGGTCTTAGAATCAACTGCTTCAACATAAAGTCTGTCCTTAGCGGCATCAAGATAGAAGTTTGACATATCAAGAACGCAGAAATTATGAACGGCGTGGAAAATCAGATGATACTCAAAGTTATCATAAGCCTTGCGGCAGTTTTCAATAAGCTCGTCAAGGCGCATTAAAGCAAAGCGGTCCATTTCCTCGAGTTCTTCAAACTTAACGCTGTCTTTATCGGGGTCAAAATCATTGATACAACCCAAAATAAATCTTGCAGTATTTCTGATTTTGCGATAAACCTCGCTAAGCTGTTTTAAAATATCCTGCGAAATGCGGATATCTGCATGATAATCAGAAGAAGCAACCCAGAGCCTTAAAACATCGGCACCATACTGCTTAACAATATCATCAGGATTAACGGTATTGCCGATAGACTTAGACATCTTCTTACCCTCGCCGTCAACAACCCAGCCGTGAGTTACAACGGTTTTATAAGGAGCGCAGCCATAAGCGGCAACAGAGGTAAGAAGTGAAGACTGGAACCAGCCTCTATACTGGTCTGCACCCTCTAAATAGAGGTCAGCAGGAGTTTGAAGGTCATCGCGAAGACCTAAAACTGCGGCATGGGAAACGCCCGAGTCAAACCAAACGTCCATAATATCGGTTTCTTTTTTGAACTCAGTGCATCCGCATTCGCACTTTGCACCCTCAGGGATAAGGTCTTTAGCATCAAGCTCATGCCAAGCATCTGCGCCCTTTTCTCTGAAGATATCTGCAACCTTAGCGATGCTTTCTTTGGTAATAAGCTCTTTTCCGCAATCCTTGCAGTAGAAAATCGGAATGGGAACACCCCAGGTTCTCTGACGAGAAATACACCAGTCACTGCGGTCCTTAATCATACCCGAAATTCTATCCTTACCCCAACCGGGAATCCAGGTTACAGTATCGGTTGCCTTTAATGCTTCATCGGCAAAATCGGCAATCGAGCAGAACCACTGCTCTGTTGCTCTGAAGAGAATGGGCGATTTGCAACGCCAGCAATGCGGATACTGGTGGATAATCTTTTTAAGAGCAAACAAATGACCCGATTTATCGAGCTCCATAGCAATAGCTTTGTTTGCATCATTGGTGGTCAGTCCTTCGAACTGACCCGCTTCCTTGGTCATAATTCCCTTGTTATCAACGGGAACAACCATAGGAATCTCTTTATAACGCTGACAAACCTCAAAGTCATCAACACCGTGACCCG
Organism: Acutalibacteraceae bacterium; assembly: GCA_045655925.1. Lineage (GTDB taxonomy): Bacteria > Bacillota > Clostridia > Oscillospirales > Acutalibacteraceae > UMGS172. Next base: position 5,040 of record JAZOQD010000150.1, read on the forward strand.
GTGCGGTATGAACGCAACCTGTTCCGCTTTCAAGAGTAACATGGCTTCCAACGATAACAGGCGAAGTTCTGTCAATAAACGGATGAGCATATTTCATATATTCAAGCTCGGAACCCTTAATGGTTCCGATAAGCTCAAATTCGGCAATCTCTGCGGCAGCAAATGCGCTTGCAGCGAGTTCTTCAGCCATAACATAGAATTCGCCGTTTGCCTTATATACGCCATAGGTATAATCAGGACCAACGCAAATCGCAAGGTTTGCAGGCAAGGTCCAGGTAGTAGTTGTCCAGATAACGAAATAGGTTTTAGCTATATCTGCACCAAGAGCCGAAAGCTTACCTAAATCATCAGTAACATTAAACTTAACATAGATTGAGAAGCAGGGGTCCTCTGCATACTCAATTTCAGCCTCAGCCAAAGCGGTCTGGCACTCGGGGCACCAATAAACAGGCTTAAGACCCTTATAGATATAGCCATTTTCAGCCATTTTGCCGAAAATCTCAATCTGCTTTGCAACATAATCGTTTGCCAAGGTAAGATAAGGATGCTCCCAATCACC
>JAZOQD010000151.1:0-2002 GCA_045655925.1 Acutalibacteraceae bacterium
GCAACAAAAATCAAATGGATACTTGATAATGTTGACGGCGCTAAAGAAAAGGCTCAAAACGGCGAGCTTTTATTTGGAACTATTGATACCTGGCTTGTCTGGAAATTGACTGACGGCAAGGTTTTCGTTACCGATAAAACCAACGCCTCCAGAACTATGCTTTATAATATACATACGGGCACTTGGGACGATAAACTGCTCGAGATTTTAGATATCCCTAAATCTATGCTACCCGAAATAAAAAGCAGTAGTGAGATTTACGGATATATGAACCTTATGGGCGCAAAAATTGCTATTAGCGGTATTGCGGGAGACCAGCAAGCAGCGCTGTTCGGCCAATGCTGCTTTAATAAGGGCGATATTAAAACCACTTACGGAACAGGTTGCTTCTTGCTTGCTCATACAGGCAACGAGCTTATAAGCAGTAAAAGCGGCCTGTTAACCACCGTTGCCGCAACCGAAAAAGGCAGACCGACCGAGTTTGCTCTTGAGGGCAGCGTTTTTGTTGGTGGCGCGGTTATCCAATGGCTTCGCGATGAGCTTCGCGTTTTTGCCGATTCTAAGGATAGTGAATATTTTGCAACTAAGGTTAAGGATAACGGCGGCGTTTATATTGTCCCCGCTTTTTCGGGCCTTGGAGCACCCTATTGGGATATGCATGCAAGAGGAACAATTACGGGATTAACCAGAGGCAGCGGTATAAACCATATCATACGTGCGGCTCTTGAATCAATTGCTTATCAGACCAATGATATTATAAGCGCTATGGCAAACGATATGGAAAACGATATTACCTCTTTGAAGGTTGACGGCGGAGCCTCTGCAAACAAATTTTTAATGCAGTTCCAGGCTGATATTTCAAACCTGGATATAATAAGGCCCTCTTTAACTGAGGCAACTGCCGCAGGCGCCGCATTCTTAGCAGGACTTGCCGTTGGCTTCTTTGAAAGCCGCGAGCAGATTGCAAACCTTAATAAAAACAGTGATATTTTTAAACCCAAAATGGGAATAGAGCAACGCGAAGCCTTAACAACAGGCTGGCAGAGAGCCATTAACGCCTGCAAAGCATTTTAGGAGGTAGCTTATGACTGTTTCAGTAATAGAAAGAGAAATATTATCTGCCGATAAAATCCATATGCTAAAGGGAAAGGTTTATCTCCCAAATGGTGAAGCAAAAGGTATTTTTCATGTTGTTCACGGTATGCAGGAGCATATCGGAAGATATGATAGCTTTATGCAAAGAATGGCTGAAAAGGGCTACATCTGTTTTGGTTATGACCATTTGGGCCATGGCAAAACCGCCGAGATTAACGACGATTTTGGATTTATCGCAAAAAGTAACGGTTGGCGGAAACTTGTTGCTGATGTTGCAAATTTCGCTTATGCTATAAGAACTGAGTTTGGGGACACACTTCCCTATTACCTGCTTGGGCATAGTATGGGTTCATTTATCGTTCGCCTTGCCGCAACAATGTTTATAAAACCCGATAAGCTTATAATTATGGGAACAGGCGGTCCAAACCCCGTTACCAATTTAGGCCTTGCTGTTATCAGCATAATCAAAGCAATAAAGGGCGACCGTTATATTTCAAAATTCGTTGCTGATTTAGCCTTCGGCTCTTATAATGACCGCTACAAAGAGGAAAACGACCCTTCAAGCTGGCTTACAACCGATGAGAGCATCAGAGCCTCACATAAAGAGGATATTTTCTGTTCTTATAGGTTCTCAGTTTCTGCTATGCATGACCTTATAACCTTGAATAAGCTTTGTAACATAAAAAAATGGTTTAAAGAGTTCCCAAAAGATTTGCCAACACTTATAGTTTCAGGACGCGAGGACCCCGTTGGCAATTACGGCAAAGGTGTTGATATTGTATTTAACAGCTTAAAGCAAAGCGGTGCAGATGTTGATTGTAAAATCTATCAAAACTGTCGCCACGAGATATTAAATGATACCTGCAAGGAGCAAACAATAACCGATTTACTTGAATTTATAAAATAA
>JAZOQD010000152.1:0-3874 GCA_045655925.1 Acutalibacteraceae bacterium
AGTTGAGGATTTAATTTGTCTTCCTAAGACCGCTTGGCCTCCGACTTGTTTGATATTGAGCGATTCAATGGTTTCGTTAAGTAAAACCGATTTATGCACAAATTCCATATTTTAGAACCCGAGCGTTTCTGCCAGAGCCGCGATAGATTCGGGTGTTTCTTCGGCCTGTTCTGCAGAGAATACTTCGCTATTCCAGATTTCAAGCTTTGATGACATACCGATAATTGCGGTATCGCCCTCTAAACCTGCATACTCTCTTAAGTTCTGCGGAATAAGAACTCTACCTTGAGCATCGCAAGAAGAAACCTCAGCGCCCGAATACATAAAACGAACGAGCTTACCTGCCGCAACCGCCGGCAATGCTTTAAGCTTCTCATCAATCTTCTGCCACTCGCTCATTGGATAAACGCAAAGGCAACGCTTGCCGTCAGGACTACGGCTGAGCATAAACTCCTCGCCAAGCTCTTCTCTATATTTAGCAGGGACAAAAACACGGCCTTTTTTGTCAACGCTATGATTATGTGTGCCGAAAAACATCCAAGACCGCCTCCCCTTTTTCTTATTCTCTCGGTTTTCCACCACTTTTATGGTCTTAATATGGTCTTTCACTCCACATTCCACCACTACAATGATATTATATAGCCACTATTTTCAAATTTCAAGGGGTTTTTGAAAATTTTTTTCAAAAATTGTGATTATTTTTTATAGGAACGCAAAATATTGTGTTTTTAATATATTTTTCAAAAAAATGTTGACATATAACCCCCTAAAAGATATAATAAAATCTGTTCGAAGCGGTAAATGTTATCGCAGAACGACAATTTGACGCCGCTGTGGTGGAATAGGCAGACACAAGGGACTTAAAATCCCTCGGTAGCGATACCGTACCGGTTCAAGTCCGGTCAGCGGCACCAGAATCCCGTTCACGCAAGTGAGCGGGATTTTATTATAAATTCCATAAATAAACAAAAAAAGCAAAGCAGTCGGAACTGCTTTGCTTTTTTAATGTTATATATTATATTCTATTTACTTAAATACTCATCTATAGCCTTTGCGGCGGTCTTTCCTGCACCCATTGCAGAAATAACGGTTGCGGCGCCTGTAACGGCATCTCCGCCTGCATAAACTGCATTTCTGGAGGTGAGGCCGTCTTCATTAACAACAATGCCGCCCCAACGGTTAACCTCTAAGCCATCGGTAGTTGATTTAATAAGCGGATTGGGTGAAGTTCCGATTGACATTATAACGGTATCAACATCCAAAATAAACTCGCTGTTTTCTATTACTACGGGTGAGCGTCTGCCGTTTTCATCAGGTTCTCCAAGCTCCATTTTAACGCATTTCATGCCCTTAACAAAACCGTTTTTGGCATCGTTCTTGTCATTCTCGTTATAATAGCCGAGTATTTCAACGGGGTTGTTCAGAAGAAGGAACTCTATTCCCTCCTCCATTGCGTGCTCAACCTCTTCTTTACGCGCAGGAAGCTCGGTTAATGAACGCCTATAAACAATATAAACCTTGTCTGCACCGAGTCTTAAAGCGGTTCTTGCGGCATCCATAGCAACATTTCCGCCGCCGACAACCGCAACCTTGCCGCCCTTCATAATCGGCGTTACAGGCTCATTTTCATAGGCCTTCATAAGATTAGAACGGGTTAAAAACTCGTTTGCAGAATAAACACCCTTTAAGCTTTCGCCCTTTATTCCCATAAACTTAGGGAGTCCCGCACCCGAGCCGATAAACACCGCTTTAAAGCCCATAAGGAATAATTCATCTATTGTTAAGGTTTTACCGATAACAATATTTGTTTCGATTTTAACGCCAAGCGATTTTAAATTTTCAACCTCTTTAGAAACGATTTCTTTTGGCAATCTGAACTCAGGGATTCCGTAAACCAAAACACCGCCTGCAGTGTGCAGAGCTTCAAAAACTGTTACATCATAGCCCTTTTTGCCAAGGTCACCTGCGCAGGTAAGTCCCGAAGGGCCTGCACCGACTATTGCAACCTTTTTGCCGTTAGGCTTTTCTGCCTTGGGCGGCTCATTAGAATGAGCGTTATGCCAGTCAGCAACAAAGCGCTCAAGTCTGCCGATTCCAACCGGCTCGCCCTTAATGCCTCTGACACACTTTGCCTCGCATTGTGTTTCCTGCGGACAAACTCTGCCGCAAACCGCAGGCAAAGATGATGACTTGTTTATTACCTCATAAGCGCCCTCAAAATCGCCCTCTTTGATTTTCCCGATAAACTCAGGGATATTTATCATAACAGGGCAACCTGAAACACAAGGCATATTTTTGCAGTTTAAGCAGCGAAGCGCTTCATCAATTGCGGTATCCTCGCTATAGCCTAACGCTACCTCTTTAAAATTATGGGCGCGAACCTCTGCATCCTGAGAAGGCATAGGATTTTTATTTAAACTCATATTTGGCTTTAACATATCATTCTACCTCCTTGTTTAAGAGGTTGCAGGTCGCTTCATAAGCGTGGCGCTCAAAATCACGATACATACTACTTCTCGAAATTGCCTCATCAAAGTCAACCTTATAGCCGTTAAAATCAGGTCCATCAACACAGGCAAATTTTGTAATCTGCTTGCCGTCTTTATTAAGGGTTAATCTGCAGCCGCCGCACATACCCGTTCCGTCAATCATAATCGGGTTCATCGAAACTGTGCAAGGAATGCCGGTTGGGCGAACAGCCTGGACCACAAACTTCATCATAACAAGTGGTCCTATGGTTATAACCTCATCAAAGCTCTCTCCGTTAGCGAACATTTCTTCCAAAGGCAGACAAACATTGCCCTTGCGACCATAACTACCATCATCTGTCATAACATAAAGCTTATCAGAGGCAGCTTTGAACTCATCCTCTAAAATGAGCAGGTCTTTAGAACGGAAGCCGATAACAGAGGTAACCTCTGCCCCCTGTTTTTTCAGCTTTTCAGCAATAGGTAACGCAATAGCACAGCCAACGCCGCCACCAACAATGCAAACCTTTTTGAGACCCTCGGTTTTAGATGCAACACCCAAAGGACCAACAAAATCTTCTATGTAGTCGCCCTCGTTTCTCTCATTCAAAAGCTTGGTTGTTGCACCAACAATCTGGAATATAATGCGAACAGTTCCTGCATCTCTATTGAAACCCGCAACTGTAAGCGGAATGCGCTCGCCTTTCTCATCAACGCGCAGAATAATAAACTGCCCCGCCTCTGCTTTTTTAGCAACAAGCGGCGCTTCAATATCCATTAAAGTAACGGTGCTGTTAAGCGCTTTTTTATAAACGATTTTATACATCCTATCGCCCCTATTTATTACTAATTTTATATGATACCATAAATGAGAAAAATATCAACTGCTTTTATAGCAAAGACTATGAAAATTCAAATCTTTAAAGTATATAAAAAGGAACTCAAGTATTATTTGCATACTTGAGTTCTTTTCTGGATTATAACGCAATTTTTGATACGGTTTGCAAGCGGTTGCAAAGTTTCATTGAAATGCAACCGACCGATAAACTCGAATTCACCTAACTTCTAAATCAACAATAGCACGATACATCAGCACAAGTCCTGTACTCAGCAATGCACCGCCAACAATATCCGTGAGCCAATGTGCGCCGGAAAGCAGTCTGCCAATTAGCATGAAAGCAATAAATGCAACGAGTGTAGCGGCAACGATATTACGGAGCAATTTGTTCCTTATGCGACTATTGAATTGAATGACAGCCGTTGGTATAACGCACGTCACAAGCAAGGTTGTTGAAGACGGGTAAGATGCTTCCAAATATCCGTTTATCAGCACAGGTCTGTAATTGATTACCACGCTCTCAAAAAACAAATAGGCAGCAATCGTGACAATATAAAATCCGCCCAAG
>JAZOQD010000153.1:0-7263 GCA_045655925.1 Acutalibacteraceae bacterium
ATCGGCGTTATAATTCTTGCTGTTGTTATAATAGCCTCAACCTTTATAGGTAATTATAATGGCCTTGTTGAAAAGGAAGAAAATATTGAGCAGGCAAGAAGCAATGTTCAAACTCTTTTGCAGAAGCGTTCGGATAAAATACCTAACCTCGTTGCAACCGTAAAGGGTTATTCAGAGCATGAATCTGAAACCTTTAAAGCGGTAACCGAGGCAAGAAATGCAGTTAAAGGCGCAACCTCTGTTGATGAACTGCAGCAGGCTGATGAGCAGTTAACAGGCGCTCTTAATGTTTGGGTAAATGCCGTAACCGAGGCTTATCCCGAGCTAAAGGCTGATAGATCCTTTACTGCGCTTATGGATGAAATAAGCTCTATTGAAAATGAAATTCAGTATTCAAGAACCCAGTATAATGAAAAAGCAACTCAGTTTAATAAAGCTATCAGAAAGTTCCCCGGCAGCATTTTCGCTTCTATGTTCGGCTTTGAAAAGGCAGAGCTTTTTGAGGCATCCGAGGGTGCAGATAAAGTGCCTGAGGTTTCATTCTAAAAGATGAAAAAGCTATCGATTTTATTGGCTCTTATCATAAGCATAAGCTTCTGCTTCTCGGCGAACGCCGCAGAATTAAAGCAAACCGAAGCGTTTTTTGTTAATGATTATGCTGATGTTATTGAACCGAAATATGAAAGCGAAATTTGTGCGAAGGGTGAAAATCTTTATAGTGCAACCGAAGCGCAGGTCGTTGTTGTAACGGTTGATTCAATAGATGGCAGAGATGCTGCAATGTTTGCGGCAGACTTAGGCAATGAGTGGGGTCTTGGAAGTAAGGATAAGGATAACGGTGTTGTTATACTGCTTGTCATGGATTCCAGAGAAATTGAGATTTCAACCGGAACAGGTATCGGCGGCGCTTTGCCTGCCTCAAAATGCGGCAGAATTATAGATGAATACGGCCTCGATTATCTAAGCGGCGGTATGTATGGCTTGGGCCTTGCATCAATTTATAATTCTGTTATGAACGAACTGTTTATTTACTATGGACTTGACCCTGCAGAAGATTATACCCCTGTCGATGACGATGGTTCCAATTTGGCAGGAACTATAATGGCAATCATTTTTATAGTCATTGTTATATTATCGGTTATCGGTAATCATAGAGGTCGCGGCGGAAGAGGCGGCTTCTTCCCAATAATCTTTTTTGGCGGTCGTGGCGGCTTTGGCGGCGGTTCGTTTGGCGGCGGTTCGTTTGGCGGCGGTAGCTCGTTCGGTGGCGGCTTTGGTGGTTCGGGCGGCTTCAGAGGAGGCGGCGGCTCGTTCGGTGGCGGAGGAGCCGGCAGAAGATTTTAAAGCTATTGATTTTATATTAAATTTGTGCTAAAATCTTTTAAGTGCTTTGTCACAATTCAATTATTCTCGAGGTGGGGAAATGGAAATTCTTTATAAAAACCTATTGGAGCTTCATTGGCAGGATGGAGTTATGCTCCTTATAGGCGCAGTGCTTATATATCTTGCCATTAAAAAGGAAATGGAGCCGACTTTGCTTCTTCCTATGGGATTTGGAACCTTGCTTGTAAATATACCGGGTTCCGATGCATTAGTTGGGCCTATTAAGGAACTGTATTACGCAGGTATAGCTAACGAGCTTTTCCCGTTGCTTTTGTTCATCGGTATCGGCGCAATGATTGATTTTGGTCCGTTGCTTTCAAACCCCAAACTGATGATTTTCGGCGCGGCGGCGCAGTTCGGTATTTTCTTTACGCTTTGTATGGCTCGTATGTTCTTCCCTGAAATTGATGCGGCATCTATTGCCATTATCGGTGCGGCAGATGGTCCTACATCCATTGCCGTTGCTAATACCTTGGGTTCTCAGTATGTCGGTGCTATAACTGTTGCGGCATATTCTTATATGGCGCTTGTGCCAATTATTCAGCCGCCCGTTATTAAGCTGCTTACAACCAAGAAGGAAAGACTTATCCGTATGCCTTATGAGCAGAAGTCTGTTTCTAAAACAACAAGAATTCTGTTCCCCATTATTATTACAGTAGTTGCTTCTCTCATTATCCCGCAGGCAACCGCTCTTATTGGTTTCCTTATGTTTGGTAACCTTATCAGAGAATGTGGCGTTCTTGATTCGCTTTCAGAAACTGCCCAGAAGGTTCTCGCAAACCTTGTTACCATTTTCCTCGGCATCTCGGTTGCATTTAATATGACTGCAGATAAATTCTTAAAGTTAGATACCCTTGTTATTATGGGCCTTGGCCTTATAGCTTTTATCGTTGATACCGCAGGCGGCGTTCTTTTTGCAAAGTTATTGAACCTTTTCTTAAAGCAAAAGGTCAACCCCATGATTGGTGCTGCAGGTATTTCGGCATTCCCGATGTCAGGCAGAATTGTTCATAAAATGGGCCTTCAGGAAGACCCGCAGAACTTCCTGCTTATGCATTCAATAGGCGTTAACGTTTCGGGTCAGATTGCATCGGTTATCGCCGGTGGTATAATTCTTAATATATTCGGTTAAGGGGGAGCTATAAATGAAAATTTTAAATATGTTTAATACTTTATTAAATGCCGCTTCTCAGTTAGCCGATACTGCTCAAAACGCTGAGCCTAAAATGGAATGGCATCCAGAGGAAGCAATCCCCATGCTTGAGCATATGGGAATCGGAATGCTGACAATTATTATAATCATCGGCATTATAATTATAGTAACCGCGATTATAAATAAGGTCTTCTCAAAATAAAAGTTTTAAAAACTCCCCTTGGTTTTACAAGGGGAGTTTTTTTATGCAATCGAATAAAAATTACATAATCTTCCAAAAATACAGAGAAGGTAAAAAGACGCACGAAAAATACACTATAGACGCGTAATAGGACAAAATTAGCCAAAATCTTTCAAAATATTTGTCCAAAATGCTTATTACATAAAAATTTTTTATGTGATATAATTCTAATAATAACATTAGAGTAGGGTGGGATAAGAATGCTTAAAGTGGGCGATATGGTTGTTTATGCAGCAACCGGTCTCTGCAAGGTTGTTGATGTTGAAACCAAGAAAATCGGCAAGCTTTCAAAAGATTACTATGTTCTTAAGCCTACTGCGCAGGAAACCGCAACCGTTTTTATTCCAACCGATAATGAAAAGCTGATAAACAGGGTGCATAAGGTTTTATCTAAGACTGAAATTCTAAATCTGATAGATGAGGTTAAAAATACCGAACCGGAATGGATTGAGGATGATAACGCCCGCAAAAACCACTTCAGAGAAATCGTCTCGCTAGCCGATAGAAAAGCTTGCTTGAATGTTTTAAGGGCGATTAAATGCCATCAGAGCGATTTATCGAATAGCGGAAAAAGGCTCCATATTGCCGATGAAATTATTCTGAAGGATGTTATAAAAATCGTCTGCTCGGAGATAGCTTTTGTGTTAGAAATTTCGCTTGAGGATGCCGCAGCAACCATTATATAAAAATAATCTATATTTTAAAGCCAATGTTTTTTAACATTGGCTTTTTTTATTTTACTCATAAGCCGACAAATAGATTTTTAAAAGTCGAATTTTAGGGCAAAAAGTCGCGTTACGACTGCTTGACATAATTTTTTACACCTATTATTTATATACACTTAGTAATCCACGTTATTAACATAGTTATCCCCAGTTTTTAGGTGAAAAGCCATTAAAAGCGCCGTTTCGACAAACTATTATGTTAAAAAAGCTGTGCAAAACTTGGATAACCAGTCAGGTTATTTAGTTAACATAAAATTAAAAACATTAGCATTACGGAAACTTATATACAATTTGTATTTTCAAAAACACTTGACAAAAGTTGCACCAACGTTGCACAAAATAATGCTTTTTTTCGGAAACTGTTTTTTGAAAATATAGGAGGAAAAAATTATGAGAACTACCAAGCTTTTGATTCAAAAAAACGGAGCGGTTTCTCTTATGGAGGCGTCGACGCCGATTGGATATAGCGGAGAGCATAATGCGGTTGTATTTCTTTTGGGCTTATCGGAGGAAATTATGCAATATTTCGGAAACCCGTCATATTTTCGTTTTGTTATAAACGGGTGGTATAGTGAGCCCGTTTATCCGATAAACAATGAAATAAGCTACTGCTTGCCGCAGTCCTGCTTAACACCGCCTAAAATCAATTGCCAGATAATCGGCTATGTTATAAGCGAGGGTGTGCCTAAAGAAATTTCGAAATCGGCCGTTTTCGAACTGGAGGTTGGCTTTTCAGAGGGTATGTTAGGCCAATTTGATGCCGCGCCGAATGCAATGGAGGCGGCACTTGCAAGATGTGAAAAATTTGAGAATGATTCGGCAAATAATGCCGCTTTGGCAACTAAGAGTAGTGAAGCAGCTTCTGATTCTGCTAAAACTGCAAGCGATGCGGCTACACAAGCCCAAGAAAACGCAAAAAAGGCGCAGCAGGTATTAAATGATATGGAAACTGCTGCCGATTCAGGACGCTTTGATGGTTTTAGCCCGGTTGCCAATGTAGCAGAAATAGGTGGTGGAGTTGCAATTACCATTACTGATAGATCTGGAACAACAACCGAGCCGCTGTATCACGGAATTTCGCCCGATTTGAGAAGATGCCTTAGATTTATCGGTGACTATGAAAATAAAGCAGAACTGCCTGATTCAGCAATGATTGGCGATGTTTACTCTGTGGGTGGAGCAAAACTGTTATTTAACGGCTCATTATCGCAGAATGATTCAACTGTTTATTTCGGCTTAGGTTCCACTTCATTTGATGTTTACGCCAAAACTGATGGTTATACCTGCGGTGGCGAATCTGTTCTTTATCTTATTTCAAACGGTCCTGAGGGAAACGGATTTGCAGTTTCAAACTTTGAGGGACAAAACACTCTTTATCTTCATTTTGAAATTGAAAACGGCATTGCTACTGTTACAGGTGAGCGCGTTTATTCTGAAGGCGCTGAGTATGAATCAAGAAATACGATTTCTGAGGAAATCACTCTATCCGGCGAAAGTAACGAGTTTGCCTTTTTCCTTAATTCAGGCGAGGAGGAAACTGAAAATGGTTTAAGATTCTCCGGCCCCGGCCTTTCAGTCTTAAAGATTACTGCCAATAGCAAGAAGGGTGATGGAATTTTATATCTTTTCGATGGAGCTTGTTGGCTTCCGTTCTCACCTGAAATTGAAAATATTGAAACCGCGCTTGACAAAATAATCGAAATTCAAAACTCCCTTATAGGCGGTGAGAATGTATGAGCATTGCTGAAAAATTAGTTACAATAGCCGAGAATGAGCAGAGGGTTTTTGATTCAGGCAAAAAAGCCGAATATGATAACTTTTGGGACATTTTTCAAAGAAACGGTGAACGCAGTAGTTATCAAGACGCCTTTAGTTATAGTTGGTGGAACGATGCTATTTTTAAGCCAAAATATAACCTTATTATAACCGACGGCACAAAAATGTTTTATTACAACAAAGGAATAACAAATATAAAGGCTTCTCTTGAAAATTGCGGTGTTGTATTAGATACATCAGGTGCGACAACGCTTGCAAATATGTTTTATAGAGCCACAAGCGAAGAAATACCGACTATTGATTTAAGCTCGGCAACAGACACAACGAGAATGTTTTATTCGGGCGATATTACCACGATAGAAAAAGTGATTTTTTCGGAAAATACCGTTATTGCTTCAAACATTTTCAATGATGCAACAGGGCTTGAAAATATTGAAATCGGTGGAGAAATATGTTCGAATATCAGTTTTTCTGCTTGCACAAAACTTACTCACGATAGTTTGATGAGCATTATCGAGCATTTAAAAAATTATAGTGGCACAACCGAAAGCAGAACTTGCACACTTGGCGCAACAAACCTTGCAAAATTGACAAACGCGGAAAAGAAAATTGCAACAGACAAGGGGTGGAGTTTGGCATAATGGAAAACTTAAGAAAGATTATGGCTAATGTGGGTATGGTATTAACCAACGGCGAGGCATTCGGCAAGGAAATTTATCTCGGTGTTAACGACAGCGCAGAAAATTGGCGTGAAATTACCGGTGCCGAGTATGAGAAAATTTTAGCCGAGCAGGAAGCCGCCGAAATCGAGGTATAAGGTTATGCTTAACAATATGGAATTTGCAAAAAAGGTTAAAAATGTTGCAATAGATTATAGAACCCTTTATGTTTTGGGTTGCTTTGGTGCGCCGTTGAATGATGAAAATAAGAAAAGGTATTCTAAAAATAATTCGTTCAACAAAAAGGCAGAAAGGGCAAAGAAAATCAATGCCGCATCTGCAGACACCTTTGGTTTTGACTGCTCAAATCTTATAAAAGGTGTTTTATGGGGTTGGAGTGGCGATAAAACAAAAACCTATGGCGGCGCAAAATACGGTGCTAACAATGTTCCTGACATCAGCGCGGACAGTATGATTGCTAAATGCTCAGATGTTTCAACCGATTTTTCCAAAATAGAGGTTGGCGAGGTTGTTTGGATAAAGGGACATATCGGTGTTTATATCGGCGACGGTCTTTGCGTTGAATGTGTTGCAAAATGGCGCGATGGCGTTCAGATAACGGCAATTAAAAACATTCTTCCGAAAAGCAACTTCAATTCTCGCAAATGGACTAAACACGGCAAACTGCCTTATATAGAATATATTGCCGAGCAGGTCAAAGAAAATGAGGATAAGCCGAGCGTTACAGTTCTTGAATGGCAAAAAGCCGCTATTGCTGATGGTTTTAAATTGGCAAGCGGCGCAGACGGGATTTGGGGCAAAGAATGCGAAGCGGTTGCAAGAAAAGCAATCTGCAAAAAGCGCGTAACCTATAAATATAAAAGTCTTACAAAGCTCGTGCAGACTGCAGTTGGCGTTAAGGCAGATGGCAAGTTCGGCAAGGACACTAAAGCCGCCGTTATAAAATGGCAGAAGCTGATGGGTCTTACCGCCGACGGAGCAGTCGGATTAAACACCTGGAAGAAGATTTTGGGGGTTTAGAAAATGGCAATAGAAATAATTGTTGCGCTTATAGCCTTTGCGGGAACTGCGCTGGGCTCCTTTGGTGGAATTATAACCTCGAGCAAATTAACAGAATTCAGACTCAAACAACTTGAAAAAAAGGTGGATGAGCATAATTCTTTTACAAGAAGGATTCCCGTTATTGAAGAAAGGCTGAGTTCTATTAACCAAAGGGTTACCGATTTAGAAAATTTTCAACAGATACAAATAGGAGGATAATTTTGAACGAAAATATTTTAAAATGGCTTAAGGCCGCAGGAATAA